>JBDSIP010000445.1:0-4641 GCA_039917915.1 Thermoflexales bacterium | reverse complement strand
CATGGTTCCGACCATCAACGCGGGCGAGAGTGCCCTGCGCCAGTACAACCTCGATATCTTCAGCGCCGCCACCCTCGTCGGCGTCATCATCGCGTTGATCGCCTGGGTGGTCTCGATCGCGGGCGAGGAGCGCCGGGGCGCGGTCCATACCCGGATCAGCAACGACGACTACAAGCAGTTCGGGGCCGTGCTGCGCGATATTGTCGGCGATCGGCGCGCGCGCTCCTTCTTTAGCCTGCTCGCCCTCGGGGCGATGAGCGGTTTCGCCCAGGATGGCATCTTCGAGCCCAGCCTGCGCCAGGTCTTTGGCGCGACGTTCTCGGCCGCGGCCGGCATCGTCGGGGTATGGGGAGTCGGCCTGCTGGTCGGTCTGGTCGGTTCGATCTTCCTCACCCGCAAATGGGCGACCGTCGAACAGGTGAAGGTGACGGCCGTTGGACTCGTCCTGGCCTCGCTCTCGCTGTTCGGGCTGGCCTTCGCCACCTGGACGGCGAACAGCGGCCTGCTCATACCGGCCGTGCTGGCCTTTGGTTTGGGCTTTGGCGTTTACACGGCGGGTGGTTCGCCGTTGCTGATGGTGATGACTCTCGATGCCCGGGCCGGCGTCTATCTGGGCGTTTGGTCGATGGCCCAGTTGCTCTTCCGCGGGATCGGGGTGGCCCTGGGCGGGGTAATCTTCGACCTGGCCTCGCGCGCGCTGGGCTCGCCGGCCTCGGGCTATGCGCTGGTGTACTTCCTCGAGGCAATTGGCTTCGCCGCCTGCCTGTATTTCCTGCGGGCCAGCGATGTGCGCTCCTTCGCCCGCAGCGCCCAGGCGCCGGCGACTGCCGCGCTGACGATGGCGGATTAGTTTGGCAAGCGATATCCCCCGGCGCAGCCGGGGGATATCGCTTGCCAATACAACTCCCCCCACGCCGCCAGCATCCAGGGATGCGCAACCCGCAAGGTCGCCTGGCGCTGATGCAGATAGTCGAGGTAGCAGAACGCCGCCGCGTCGAGCGAGCGCTCAACCCCAGCGAGGATCTCTGCCAGATAGGGCGGATCGCCGGGCTGGTCCCAGGCGATCTTGTCCGCAACAAAGACGACCTTGTCCAGCCGGATTGCCCCGGCTTTGAGCGTTGTGTGGCAGCCAATGGCGCTGAGCACGCCCGCATCTGTCACCCCAAACGCCTCGCGCGCGATCACAGCCGAGAGCTTCTGGTGGATGATCATCGGGTAGGCTCGCTCCTCGGCCAACACTTCCAGTCCCCAGGCCTCGGCCGTCGCGATGCGCTCGACGTCGGGGATCGGGGCGCTGATGTCGTGGAGCAATCCAGCGGCCTCGGCCCGAGCCGGATCCTCGCCAAAGCGCGCGGCGAGCCGGCGCGCCCCGGCGCCCACCGCCGCGCAGTGGCCGGCCGTGGCCGGAAATCCTCGCGTGGTCAGATACGCGGCCAGGTCGGTCCGCAGGTTGCCCGACCGCGCAGGCTTCAGCAATGCTTGGAAATCCATGTTTTGGCCCGGCGTTTGGTTCGGCTGACTCATTTCTACAGACCTCCCCTTCTCCCTTTCTTCTGCAAGATTACGTTGATAGTCGAAAGAGAGAAAAGGAGATACTGAAGAACGGACGAACGAAGTGAAAGGAAGGGAGTACGCGCTGCATTCCTTCCATTCCCTTCTTTCTTCCGTTCGTCTGTTAGAAAGCGTAAGCCTATGAAAACCTACATCTCCGCGAGCCGCGCCCGGATCTGATCCCGCTTCGCGATCGCCTCGGCCTGGCGGGCCTTCTCCTTCACGATCACGGCGGATGGGGCACGGGCGCCGAAGTCGCTGGCCAGCAGGGTCTCGCTCTTCAGGACCGCCTTCTCAAGCGCCTCAAGTTCGCTCGTCAAGCGGATCTTCTCGGCGGCCAGGTCGGCCAGCCCTGAGAGCGGCAGGTAGACGGTGATATCGCCCAGGGCATGCGTCACCGCCGCCTCGGCCGGCGCCGCCAGGGCCTCGCCGATTTCCAGGGCATTCGCATCGACGCTCGCCAGGGCGGCGATCGCCTGGCGCAGGGACTCGAAGGCGTTGGCGTGCCGGCCGGCCGCGATCCGGGCCGGGACGCGCTTTTCGGGCGCGACCTTGCGCTCGGAGCGCGTGTTGCGGATCGCCCGGACCGCCGCCTGCATCGCCGCGATGTGGTCGAGTGCGTTTGCGCTTTCCGCCGTCGGCGCGGCCGAGGGCGGGTAGGGGGCCAGGATGAGGGCCGGGAAATCCCGCAGCGACGCGGGCTGCGATTCGCCAGTCGACGCGTCCTTGAGTTTCTGCCAGATCTCCTCGGTGAGATACGGCATGAACGGATGCAGGGCCCGCAGGATCGTGTCGAGGATCTCAATCAGGGTCCGGCGGGTCTCGGCGCTGTTTTGTAGCTTGGACAGCTCGAGATACCAATCGCAGAAGTCATTCCAGGCGAAGTCGTAGAGTTGCTTGCCGGCCTCGCCGTACTGGTAATCATCCATCTGGCGGCGGACCTCGCTCAGGGTCTGGGCTGCCCGGGCCCGGATCCAGGTGTCGGCCAGGGACGCCCCGCGCTCGGGGGCGTCCGCCAGGGCCTCCAGCCGGCCGAGCGTATAGCGGGCGGCGTTCCACAGCTTGTTGGCGAAGTTGCGCGCGCCCTCGATCCGGTCGGACTGCCAGCGCCCGTCGACTTTGCGCGCGTCCATCTTGATGTCGTTTCCGGGCGCGCCGGCGGTGACGAGGTAAAAGCGTAAGGCGTCGGTGCCATAGCCGCTCACCAGGTCGAGCGGATCGATGACCTTGTCGGGCTTGCTCTTCGACATCTTGGCCCCGTCCGAGGAGCGGATCAGCCCGTGCAGATAGACCGTGTGGAAGGGCGCCTGCCCGGTCAGCTTCAACCCCAGCATCACCATCCGGGCAACCCAGAAGAAGATGATGTCGTAGCCGGTCTCGAGCATGCTGGTCGGATACCAGGCCTTGTAATCGGGGTGCTGCGTGTCGGGCCAGCCCAGGGTGCTGAATGGCCACAGCCCCGACGAGAACCAGGTGTCGAGCACGTCGGTGTCCTGGAGCAGGAAGACGTCCTCGCCCCAGTCCTTCCGCGCGGCGGCATAGGCGGCGTCCTCATTCAGCGCGCCGTAGCGCGTAGCGCGGCCCTCGGCAATAGCTGCGGTCACCGCCAGCGTCGCCGGGTGCGGGATGAAGTTGCCTTGCGGCCCGGCTTCTTCGCGCCGAGCCGGGTCAATGACATACCAGACCGGGATCTGATGTCCCCACACAAGTTGCCGGCTGACGCACCAGTCACGAATGTTGTCCAGCCACTGGAACCATGTCTTCTCAAAGCGCTCCGGCACGATTCGGATGCTGCCGCTCTTGACCGCGTCCGCGGCCAGAGCGGCCATGGCCTGCATATTGCAAAACCACTGCGGACTGATCCGCGGCTCGATGACGGCGCCGCTGCGCTGGCCGCGCCCGAGCCGGACCAGGTAGTCCTCGACCTTGACCAGCAAGCCTTCCTTCTCCAGGTCGGCGACCAGCTTCTTGCGGCATACAAAGCGATCCAGCCCGGCGTACGGCCCGGCGTTGTCGTTCATCCTGGCCCGCTCGTCGATGACCTCGACGAAGTTCAGGTGGTGGCGTTTGCCCACGTCATAGTCCGTGAAGTCGTGGGCCGGGGTGACCTTCACCGCGCCGGTGCCAAACTCTGGATCCACCGCACCGTCGGAGATGATCGGGACCTCGCGCCCAATCACGGGCAGGATGGCCCGGCAGGCGATCCGATGGGTGTAGCGCTCGTCATCGGGGTTGACCATGACGGCCGTGTCGCCCAGGATTGTCTCGGGCCGGGTGGTCGCGACGGTGATCCACTCGGTCGCGCCATCCGCCCACTGCCCGCTGCCCCAGGCGTGGCGGGGGCCTTCCCAGCGGTTGGTCTGTAAAGGATAACGCACAAACCACAGATGTCCCGCTTCGCCATCCTCATCGGTCTCGACCTCCAGGTCGCTCACCCCGGTGAGCTGGACCGGGTCCCAGTTGATCATGCGTGTGTCGCGGTATATCAGGCCTTCGTCGAAGAGGGCCTTGAAGGCGGTCCGCACGGCCAGGCTGCGCGGCTCGTCGAGGGTGAAAGCCTCCCGGTTCCAGTCGGCCGAGATTCCCATCACCTTTTGCTGATTCGTAATGATCTGGAGCGACTTCTCTTTCCAGTCCCAGACCTCCTCGAGGAAATCCGAGCGGCTCATCTCGCGCCAGTTGCGGCCTTCCCCGGCCAGCTTCTTCTCGACCACAGCCTGAGTGGCGATGCCGGCATGGTCGGTGCCCGGGACGTAGAGCGTGCGGGCGCCCTTCATCCGGTGGTAGCGCGTCATCAGGTCCTCGATCGCGCTGGTCAGGGCGTGGCCCATGTGCAGCGTGCCCGTGACGTTGGGCGGGGGGATGGTGATGACGAAGGGGCGCTCGGCGGCGTCGAAGTGGCGCTGTGATTCAGGCCGGAAATAGCCCTGAGCCTCCCACCACGCGGCCAGGCGGCTTTCAACGGTCTTCGGGTCGTATGTCTTGGCGAGCTGTTCCATGATTTGAAAAACGCCCTTCTCATTCCTGTTCGGACGAGAAGGGCGCATGGGGCTCACTGCGCCGCTTTCCGCGGTACCACCGAAGTTCGCC
>JBDSIP010000444.1:0-14698 GCA_039917915.1 Thermoflexales bacterium | reverse complement strand
GCGCGCGGCCGGGAAGGATTTCTTATCGGTCGCCCTGTCGGAATCGGCCCTGGCGGCGCTCAAGCTGAGCCTCGTCACCAGCTTAACCAGCGTCATTATTTCGATGCTGGTAGGCACGCCGCTGGCGTATGCGATGGCCCGCCGGCGCTACCCCGGCCGGGCCGCGCTTGAATTGCTGGTCGACCTGCCGGTGGTGTTGCCGCCGTCCGTGGCCGGTCTGGCCCTGTTGATCGCATTTGGGCGCCAGGGCCTGTTTGGTGGTGTTTTTGCCACGTTTGGCATCAGTCTGCCGTTCACCACGGCGGCGGTCATCATCGCCCAGACATTTGTGTCCGCGCCGCTGTATGTGCGCTCGGTGCGGATCGCGTTTGCGAGCGTCGACAGCCAACTCGAAGAGGCCGCCCGCGCGGAAGGCGCCAGCCAATGGCAGATCTTCATCCGGGTGATGCTGCCCCTGTGTCGAAACGCCATCCTGAGCGGCGCGATCCTGGCCTGGACGCGGGCCCTGGGCGAGTTTGGCGCAACGATCTTGTTCGCGGGCAATCTGGAAGGCGTTTCCCAGACCATGCCGCTGGCGATTTACCTCGGCTTTGAACGCAACCTGGATGTGGCGGTGGCCCTGTCCATCGTTTTGATCACGGTCTCGCTCATCCTGCTCAGCGTGATGCGAAAGCTAAATCGGGACCACGAAAGTTAGAAATGTGATGACTCTGAAGCGATAGCCCCCGCCCCGGCGTAGGCCAGGGCGGGGGCTATCGCTTCAGAAAAAATGAAAATTCAAGATGCCCCCAACGGGATTCGAACCCGTGTTTTGGCCTTGAAAGGGCCGCGTCCTAGTCCACTAGACGATGGGGGCATGGCGCCGCATCCCTGCGCGCGCGAACGAAAATTCTACCATGCGGCGTTGCGCCGGTTATAATCTTTCGCCGCCCCCAGAAGCTGCTCACAAGACCCATTCCGGAAGCGATATCCCCCAGGGATGCCGCGATTTCGCCTCCGGGAAAAGTGGTTTGGGAGAAGTTCGACGGGGAAAGCCAACTGCAGTCCGAGGAGGACGCCTACTTGTTTGGATTCAAACGCACCCTAGTCGCCATCACCGCGGTCACCCTATTCGGGCTGGCCGCGTGCAACCCTGCTCCGGCCGCAACCCCGACGGTCTTCCAGCCGCGGGTCACGATCTACGCGCCTGTTGAGCCCAGCCCGACCCCCGCGCCGCCGACGCGCCCGCCCGCCACGGCCGCACCCGCCGCCACGGTCGTGCTCACGCCCACCGTGGCACCCGTCGACGGGACAATCAACCCCTTCACCGGCATCAAGGCCAAGGATCCGGCCACCCTCACCCAGCGCCCAATGCTGGTCAAGGTCGCAAACGGCTCCGAGCCGGGGGTGCGCCCGCAGTCCGGCCTGGCCGAAGCCGATGTCGTCGTCGAGCACTACGCCGAAGGCGGGATCATGCGCTTCACCGCCGTGTACATGACCAATGCCCCAACTCGGATTGGATCGGTGCGAAGTTGTCGGCTGACCGACCTCGAACTTGCCCCGCTGTTCGGCGGCGCGATCGCCTGTTCGGGGATGAGCGGCGGGGTCAAGCTCGAAATGCGCGCCTCACCCTATCTCTTTGACAAGGGCAGCACGGACCTGAGCAAGAGCACCCTGATCTCGCCCGATTTTGGGATGCCCGAGTGCGAGGACTGCATGTTCTACCGGACGAATACAAATGTGCCGCCGCACAACCTCTTCGCCAGTGTGCCCCGCCTGCGTGAGGAACTGACCCGCCGCGGGAAGAACGAGCGATCTCCGTTCAAGTCATGGACGTTCAGCCCGGCACCCGCCAGCGTATCGGCCATGGCCGATTCGGGGATCGTCAACATCCCATACACCTCAGGCGTGGTTTCGTGGCGCTACGACAGCGCGTCCGGTCTGTGGCTGCGTTCGCTCGGCGGGCAGCCCCATACCGATCAGGCCACAGGCAAGACCCTCAGCGCCGCCAATGTCCTGATCGTCTACGCCAATCACATCAACACCCTGATCGTCGAGGATGCCACGGGCGCGAGGTCCATCCAGGTGCAGTTATGGGACCGCGGTCCGCTCAAGCTCCTGCGCGATGGAAAGCTGCAGAACGGGGCCTGGCTGCGCCCAACGCCAAACGGGGTCTTCGACCTGGTGTCCGATGAGAAGCCCCTGCCGCTCAAGCCTGGAAACACGTGGATTGAACTCGTGCCGCTGGATATGCAGATCGACGCGAAACCGTGACCCTGGTTTGGATGCGAAACTCCCCGGCGACGCCGGGGAGTTTCGTTTCTGGAACAAACTTTCAGCGTTACGGGATCGCCAGTGTCCAGCCGGAGGCGATGAAGCTCGACGTCAGGCGATTGGCAAGCTGGATGGCCTGGACCGTGGTCCCAAAGCGGACGGCGATGCGGTACAGGGTATCGCCTGGCTGGACGACGTAAACCCTACCGCCGCTCCACTGGCCACACGCATAGATCGACAGGCGCCGGCCGGTATAGATCAGGGCCGAGTTCGAAATTCCATTCAGGCGGGCAATTGAAGCGACGCTGGTGCCGTATCGCAGCGCAATCCGAAACAGGTTATCGCCACGCTGCACGACATAAGTCGTATTTCTGCACCCGCCGCCGCCGTATACGTAGCCTGGATTCGGGGCCGCAGGAGGCGCCGCGGGGACAGGAACCGGCACCGCTGGGACGGGAGCGGGCACCGCGGTCGGGAGCGGGGTCGGCGCGACCGCCGGGATGGCCGTCGGCGCCGGTGCTGGAGGCGGTACCGGGGTGGCCGTGGGCAGCACATCGAGCGGCGTGGCCGGCCGAAGCGTCGCGACAGCCTGCGGCAATACGCCTGAGCCTGACGAGACGGGCGTCGGGATGCCCGCGCTGGCGGAAGGTATGCACGCGGTCAGCGCGGCGGCGGCAAGGATGAGAGCGGCCATACGCCCGAGCGCGTTGCCATGCGAGGTTTTCATGCGTTACTCCTGTGTCGAATACAATGATAGCCCAGAATCAAAGAGCTGACATGATGGAAGAACAAGAACAGCCAAAACGAATCATCCTCAGTTGGAGCGACGTCGACGTGTTGATCGATCAGTTGCTGCCTCAGATCCGCGGCGCCTTTGACTCTCTGGTGCTTGTCACCCGCGGTGGCATCGTGCCCGGCGGCATGCTGGCCGAGGCGCTTGATATCAAGCACATCCTCACTGCCGCAGTCGAGTTCCCGGCCGGCAACGCGCCAAGGCTGCTTGCCTGGCCCACGTTCCTGCAATTCCCCGACGAGGCGCTTGTGCGCGGCCGGCGCGTTCTGATCGTCGATGACGTATGGACGCACGGACGACACATCATGACCGTGCGCGGCCGGCTCGAGGCGTTCAATGCCCGGCCGGAGATGGCAGTCCTGCACTACAAGCCGTCGGCCTCGCTGTTCCCAAATCACCGGCCGACCTATCACGCCGCGCTAACGGATGCCTTCGTCGTATACCCGTGGGAAATCGACCGGAATCCCAGGGGCGTGAGAATGCTTGCGCCGGAAGGTTGATGTGACTGTCGGTCCGGACACCTGCCCGTTATGCGGGCGGCGCGCGCTTGCCGATCTCGGCGATGAAGGCATCGTCTGCGGCGGATGCGACAGCGCCTTCGAGCTGGATCGCGCAACGGGCCGCAGTCGATACACGTGGGTCTCGGCGGCCTATCAGCCGCTCGAAGCGCGTCTCAGCGGTTCCTGGCTGAGCCGCGCCGAAATTCTAGAGATTGGGCGGACCCTTACTCTTGGCCGCGCGCGCTGGCTGGTAATGCTGTCCGCCGGCGCCATTGCCACGATCGCTCTTTTCACGTGCGCGCTTGGCGGCGCGTTTGCCCTGGCGCCGGGGATCCGGGACAGCCAGACCCGCATCTCGCAGGCCAATGCCAGCATCACAAGCACGCTGACCCTGACCCCGACCATGGCGGTCACGGCGACCTTTGGCCCGGTGCCGACCGCGGCTGAGGCGGTTGGCACGCCAACGCGCAGTCCATCGCCCACCGCCCCCGGCCCGCTCAATTCACCTTTGCCAACGCCCAGCCGCGCAAGCAACCTGACCAATCCGACGGCGACCCGCGCGCAGGGACCAACCGGAACACCCAGCCGGCCGGCAGCACAACCAATCCAAAGTCCAACGGAAGCGCTCCCAACAATCGTTCTGCCGCCGACGTTCACCCCGGTGGCGGCCTTGCCGCTGCCGGCCACGACAATCACCCCGACCGTCGAGGCGATTGCTTCGACGGCCACGGTCACCGTTGCGGTTGGGGTCGTGACAGTCACCGCCACGCTGGAACCGCTCGGCCAGTCCACGGATACACCCACCCCCACGCCCACCCCCACGTCACCCCCTGCGGGAACGCCGTCAACCGCCACACCCGTCGCATCAGCCACGTCGTCGATTCCCAGGTCACCCCAGTTCGGGGTGGTGGTGATTCTGGCTGTCAACTACCGGGGGACGGACGCCGTCAACGAAGCCGACGAGTATATTGACGTGCAGAACAAAAGTGGGAGCAACGTTCAGTTGCAAGGGTGGGGGATCCGACGACAGTCGAACGGAACCTATCTCTCCATGCCTGCCCTGACCCTGTTGGCCGGTCAGACATGTCGAATTTATACTGCAAATCCGCAGCCTTTCGCGGATTGTGGCGCGAACGCCTTTGGGAGCTCCTATCTCTGGAACAACACGGCAGACACCCTGTCGCTCCTGGATTCGTCATTCCGGCTGGTCAACGACTACTCATATCCACAGTAGCCCGAAGCCGTCAAGTGACATCCGTCATGGTCGATTCGATGCCAGCCACTTGACATTATTACCATAACCACTAAGATTCTTTTGGGATTGCGAAACGATCGCGTCTCAATTCTCAAGTGCGCCAGGTCCGCCTCGGGTAGGCAAGTCGTGTTTCGCGTCAAGAGCGCGGGGCGGACTCATCCGATTCTTAGCCAACGCGCCTAAAGTGAAAGGTCTGATGGTCATCAAGAAAGCCGCTCCAAAGGCGGCACCCAGGAAGTTAGCGACACCTCCGCCGCGCGCCGCGGCGAAGGCCGCTTCCGCCAGCGTCGAATATTCGCCTCCCAAAGCGCAGACTGCGGTCAAAAAAACGACAGTTCGGGCGGCCAGGGCAGAGGTGAAGGCATCGGCGCATGTGCCAATCTCCACGGTTGCGCCTGTCACGCCGCCCAGGCCTGCCCCGGCCGTCACGGAGATCATTCAGCCAGTCGTGCGCGAAAAGGCCGTCAAGGTGCCCAAGGAAAATGGCCGCCCGGTCGTCGTGCCGCTCTCGCCGCTTGCCCAATTGAAGGCCCGCGCGGCAAAAGTCAAGGCCGAAAATACCGATTCGGTCCGCACCACGCAAGGCAATACGGGGACGATCGAAGAGAACGTGGTGGAAGAACTCTCGATTGAAGAGCAGCTCATTAACCTCGGTCGCGACCGCGGCTATGTCACCTACGACGATATCCTCGGGCTCTTCCCTGACGCCGAGAAGAACGCGGACCAGCTCGAAGAACTGCTGACCTCGTTGAACGACGCGACGATCCAGGTCGTGCCGAGCGAAGAAGAAGCCGCCGACCAGTTCTCGCCGGACGACGACGACGAGGACGACGACGATTGGAACGAGCGCAACAACGACAACCTGCTGGAGGCCATCGAGGCCGACGACACGGTCGGCCTGTATCTCAAGGAGATCGGACGTGTCCCGCTGTTGACGGCGCCGCAGGAAGTTGACCTCGCCCAGCGCATGGAGCGCGGGCGCGCCTCACGCGAGGCGATCACCCTGGACCCCAAGGTGACCCCGCCATTCCGTGAGAAGCACGAAGAGCTGGTCGAGGACGGGATGCTCGCCCGCGAGCACCTGATCAACGCCAACTCGCGCCTCGTCATCAGCGTGGCGAAGAAGTACATCGGCCGCGGCGTGCCGTTCCTGGATCTGATCCAGGAAGGGAATATCGGACTGATAAGAGCGGCCAAGAAATTCGATTGGCGGCGCGGCCACAAGTTCAGCACTTACGCGACGTGGTGGATTCGCCAGGCCGTGACCCGCGCCATCGCCGATCAGGGCCGCACCATCCGCGTGCCAGTGCACATGGGCGATCAGATCAACCGCCTGCTCCGGGCGAGCCATCAGCTCACCCAGGAGTTGGGGCGCGATCCGACCGTGGCCGAGCTGGCCGAGGCGCTGCTCGTCACGGTCCGCAAGGCCGAGCAGATGATCCAAGTCGCGCGCCGGCCGATCAGCCTGGAAACGCCGACCGACGACGAAGAAGAGAGCGTGCTGGGCGATTTCATCCCGGACGAGGACAGCCCGGCGCCGACCGAACTGGTTACCAGCCAGGTCCTGCGTGAGCAGATGTCCGACATTCTGGGCACCCTGCCCCCACGCGAGGTGCGCATTTTGCAACTTCGGTATGGGCTGCTCGATGGCGAGACCTACACCCTTGAAGAAGTGGGCCGCAAACTGGGGGTCACCCGCGAGCGGGTGCGCCAGATCGAGGCTCAGGCCCTATCGCGGCTGCGCCACCCGGCCCATGCCCGCCGCCTGCGCGACTTCCTAAAAGAGTAGGCCTCTCAAACACGGCCTGAACCAAAAAACGATATCACCCGGCTTCGCCGGGTGATATCGTTTTTTGAAATGCTTGTGCCGCGAATTGATGGAGCGCCCGCCGGATCAGAGGTACTTTTCGACCGCCCAGCCGCCGTCGCGGACGATGGGAACCTCAAGCGCATTTTCGCCGGTCCGGAAGGACAGCTTGTTCTCGCCATTGAGCGCATCGATGACATCGCCCATCCAGTCGGCCAGCGCAATCGGCATGTTCAAGGCCCGGGCGATCTCCATCGGCCCGATGTCATCCAACGCGACACCCTGCGGGTGATCAAAGGTGATCCGGGGCAGCACCAGAACGGGGTTCTTGATGCCGGCGGCCAGTCCGCCACCCTCACGCGCGGCTCGCACCTGACGGATGATGTCCTCCCCCATGAGCAGGCCAGCGACCGTGATGCCTTCGCCCAGCTTTTCGTTCACGATGGGCAAGGTGGCGATGGGAACGCCGGAACCCCGGCTGAACTCGGCCCCGGCGCGGGCCAGGGTCGGGGCGAAAAGTGTCCCGGTGGCAAGGATTGCGCCGTCATGGACGCGCGATCCTGGGTTGGCCGCAAAGGCCGGAAGCTCCTTGCGCTTCACCCGCGCCCATTCATTCAAAAACTCGCGCACCATGCCAAGGCCGTTCTCGTGCAGGGCGAGCCCGTCGTAGTCACGTTTGGGCGGGAGCGGCATGCCGCCAACAAGATACCATTCGTCGGTGGCATAGACAAAGCGCCGGCCAAAGCGGGCCATAAACTCGGCCTGCCAGGCGTTCACCCGCCCGACCATGGATCGGCACTCTTCTACGTTGTGCGGGCGGTGGCCGTATTTGTGGTGTTTGGTCAGGCCAACCGGCACGACGCTGACCGACTGGACAGACGGCCACAGCGCCGCAAGCTCGCGCACGCTCTGATCAACATACGGGCCGTCGTTCAGGCCGGGTGTGATGACGAGCTGGGTATGGGTTTGGATGCCATGGGCGGCCAACCAGCGCAACTGCTCGAGCACGTCGGGGGCGGTCGGGTTGCGCAGACAGCGCCGGCGCATGTCGAGATCGGTGGCATGCACCGAGACGTAGAGCGGGCTCAGGCGCTGCTCGGCCAGGCGATCCCAGTCTTCCTGAATGAGGTTGGTGAGCGTGACAAAATGGCCAAACAGGAAGGAGTATCGATAGTCATCGTCCTTAATGTAAAGGGTGCGGCGCATGCGGGGGGCGTTTTGCAGGACAAAGCAAAACGGGCACAGGTTGTTGCAGCGCCGGATGTCGATGTCAAACGTCGGGTGTTCAAATTCGATCCCGAGCTCCTGGCCGTTTTCGCGCGCGGCGCGGGCCGGAAGCGAAGCCCCATCGCGGAGCAGATCATAGGTCACCTCATCTTCGGCGGCGTAGAACTGCGCGTCGATGACATCCCGAAGCGGGCGTCCGTTGATGGCGACGACCTCATCGCCGGGCCGGAGACCGGCGGCGGCCGCCGCGCTGCCCTCGGCAATGGCCTTGACCAAACCGCCGGTCACGCGTAGACCCCGCGCATGGATTCGGGCAACAGAGCGGCCATGCGGCGCATGGCGTCGTCGGTGAGTTGCTGCAGCATTGCCCGGCTGGCCCGCCCGCCGCCGGTGTCCATGCGGTATGGCTCGCCCAGGGTGAGGGTCACCCGCGCGCGGCGCAGGCGCTTGAGGGCGGGAAAGATGTCGGGCGTGCCCTGGATGGCGACCGGCAGAATGAGTGCGTTGGCCCGGGCGGCGATGAAGGCCATCCCCTCCTGGCCGGCGATGAGGCCGCCGGTTTTGCTGCGGGTGCCCTCTGGGGCGATCAACACGGCGCCGCCCGACTTGAGCGTGTCAGTCGCCAGCCGGATGGCCTGGGTGTCGACGTCGCCGCGGTGGACGGGGATGCAGCCGTAATTGACGATGAAGAAACGAATCGCCAGGTTTTCGAAGGCCTCGACTTTGGGCATGGGCGTGACGCTGCGCCCAAGCGAGGGGATGACGACGAGCGGATCGAGGGCGTGAATGTGGTTGATCATCACGATGAAGCCCTCGGTCGCCGGGATGTGTTCGCGCCCGATCACCTCAAAGCGCGAAATCACGCGAAGGATCAAGCGGAGCGCGGCGTTGAAGAAACCGCGCAACGGGGCCCTGCCATCCCAGGTCCATCGGCGGGAGTAGGAGGACTTCGGGGCGGGCGTATTTGTCATGCGCTGGCGCTAACGGACAATGGTCTTGACGTAGCGGATGACCGAACGCATCTCATCTTCGGTGTAGCTGTTCATCCCGCCGCTCGGGGGCATCTGCAGGCCGCTCTTATTGTCGGCATCGGCGGGCAGGCGGCCCTTGCGGATCATGCGCAGCAGCTCATCCTCAGTCCCGAACTTGACCAGGGTCGAGCCAGCCAGGGTTGGGGCGAGTCCATTGACGCCGTCACCGTTCGAACCATGGCACATCGAACAGTAATCGCGGAAAAACGTTGCGCCGCCGGCGATGCTGACGGCGGGTGTGGCAAACGGCGATGGCGGCTTGGCGCCAGGAAGCTCGGTCGTCTTGGGCGGGCGCGACGCGCGCAAGTCGGCGCCGACGGTAAAGACCAGAAGGATGGCAGCCCCGATGGCGAGCGCAGCCCCGGCCATGCGGATCCAGAAGGCTGCGCGCGGCTCGGGCAGAACTGCTGGCGCGGCGACGGAGTCTTCCTCGTCGGTTTCATCGTCCACGAAGGCAGGGAGGTCGGAGGACATGCGGGCGGCCACCCCGGATAAGACGACCAGGACGAAGGCGATCAGGGCAAGGGTCGGGATCGTGATCAGGCCATTCAGCCAGTTCAAGTAGTCGCCCTTGCACGAGACGCCGCTATTGAGCTCGCAGGGCGAGGCCAGAAACCAGTCGGTCTTCTGATACAGGATGTGATAGGTCGAGATGGCGGCCCCGATGAGGGCGATGGGGATGACGTAGCGCCACACCTTTTCATCACGGCGCAGAATGCCGATGAAGAGCAGGAAGACCAGGGGATACATGGCGATGCGCTGATACCAGCACAGCTCGCAGGGAAGCCAGCCCAGGACCTGGCTGAAGAAGAGGCTGCCGGCCATGGCCGTGGCGGCCACGATCAGCGCCGCATACGGGCTGAGTTTGCCAATTGTGTTTAGGGTGCGATCCATCGCGGGTAATTCTAACGGATGAAATGTGCGCATCGCGCGAAGGGCGCAGGGTTTTTCTCACGCGAAGGCGCGAAGACGCGAAGAATAACCATATCCTCCTTCGCGCCTTCGCGTGAGATCTGGTTCTTTCACGGCTTCGCGTGAGAGAAAGTCGCCGATCAGTGATAGATCGCCAGCCGGCGTTTCCCCCAGGATCACCTCATCGATTCACGAGGAGAAAACAAACACATGAACACAATTACCAAGATCAAGTCCCTGGCGATTGCCGCGCTGAGCGTGGCCATGATGACGGCCTGCGCCGGCGGCGGCGCGGCGATCGAGATGAAGGACCTGCCGGTGTACCCCGGCGCGACAGTGCTCAAGCCCGGCGAGAGCCGGATTGCCGAGACGCTCAAGCAGAACATGGCAAACGACGCGCAGGTGCGGCAGGCCGCCGGCACGGGCGGCAAGACAGAGCAGGCGGGCTTCAAGTTCCCGGCGACGCGAGCTGGGACAAGGTGAAGACGTTCTACACCGACGAGCTCAAGGCCAGCGGCTGGTGCGAGGGGATCGGCGGGCCGGGCGGCGCCATCGTCAACACCGTGTTGAACCAGGTCAACGCCCAAAACGATGCGTTTCAGAACACGATCTACAGCAAGGGCAACCAAACTCTGGCAGTGTTCCGGATGGCCGACCCGACTGACAAGAGCTCGGTCGTCGTGATCGCCTCCCTGACGACGCGCTAAGAGTCCGTATTCAGACGCGATATGCCCCCGCTCCGGCGTACGCCGGGGCGGGGCATATCGCGTCTGAACAACGATATTCCTTCGGGCCGGGAAGCTCATGGCCGATAATCGGCCCACAATGAATGGCGCGCAATCCCTGATCCAAACGCTCGTCAACGGCGGGATAGACACCTGCTTCACCAATCCAGGCACCTCGGAGATGGCCTTTGTGGCCGCAGTCGATCGCGTGCCCGGGATGCGGACCATCCTGGCCCTCTTTGAAGGCGTGGCGACTGGCGCCGCCGACGGCTACGCCCGGATGGCCGGCAAACCCGCCTGCACCCTGCTCCACCTCGGGCCGGGGCTGGGCAACGGGATCGCCAACTTGCACAACGCCCGGCGCGCAAATAGCCCACTGATCAACATCATCGGCGAACACGCGACCTGGCACCTGAAATACGAGGCTCCGCTCAAATGTGATATCCGCGCCCTGGCCAGCGCGGTGAGCGGCTGGATTCGGACTTGCGCCAGCCCGGACAGCGTCGCCCAGGACGCCGTGGAGGCGATCGCCGCCGCTTGCGCGCCGCCGGGCCAGGTCGCCACCATCATTTTCCCCGGCGACTGCATGTGGAACGAGGGCCCTGAGCCGCTTGGCGCGCCGACGCTGCGCGGGCCGGTCCCCGTAGACACGGCCGCCATCGACGCGATTGCTCGGACGCTGCGGGCGGCCCAGGCGCGGGGCGAAACCAGCGCCCTCTACGTCGGCGGACCAGCCTGGTCGCCCCGCGGCCAGGCGCTTGCAACCCGAATCGGGGCGGCGGTTGGAGCGCGCGTCTTTGGACATCGCTTCAGTCCCAAAGGTTCGCGGGGGGCCGGGATCGCCCAAGTCACCCGCCTGGCCTATCCCGTCCCGCAGGCCCGGGCCCAGCTCGCGGGGGTCAAGCACCTGGTGATGGCCGGGGCGTCCCAGCCGGTTGGCTTTTTTGGTTATCCCAACCTGCCCAGCGAGCTGCAGCCACTGGACTGCGCGCTGCTGACTCTGGCCGCTCCGGATCAGGATGTGCTGGGCGCGCTCGAAGCGCTGGCCGACGCCCTCAGCGCGCCAGGGGAGCCGCCCGCGGTCAATCGGCTGGCCCGGCCGGAGATGCCTGACGGCGAGCTGAGCGTCGAGAAGATCTGGCTGGCCCTGGCATCGCTGCTGCCCGAAGGCGCCATCATTTCGGACGAGGCGGTCACCAGCAGCCGGGCCTCGGATGACTGGATGGGCACAACCGTCCCACACGAGTGGCTGGCGGTGACGGGCGGGAGCATCGGCCAGGGCATGCCGGTGGCGACCGGGGCGGCGGTGGCCTGCCCCGACCGCAAGATCATCAGCATGGAGGCCGACGGCTCGGCGATGTACACCCTGCAGGCGCTGTGGACCCAGGCCCGCGAGCAGCTCGACGTGTTGACTGTGATCTTCAACAATCGCAATTACGCCATCCTGCAGGGCGAGATGAAGACGATCGGGCTGAAGATCGGACCGAAGGCCCATGACATGCTGCGGATCGATTCGCCGACCCTCGATTTCGTCAGCCTGGCGGGGGGAATGGGCGTGCCGGCGAGCCGGGCGACGACCCAGGCTGAGTTCAACGCGGCGCTGGCGATCGGCCTGCGCGAGAAGGGTCCGCGACTTATTGAGGCGATGATTTAAGGATCGGTCCGCATATAGATCGATGTCTCGAGACGGCACGAGCGCGGGCCTGACGCAGATGCGAATACTCGGCGGCTATAGTCAGGCATGGCTTTGCGTTTGTGGCCGCTCCTGCTGTTGTTATCCGGGCTCGCCGGGATGCCATTGCGCTCTGCGGCGCCTGAGCTGGGCGGATGCGCGCTGTTTCCGGCGAACAGCGTGTTCAATACGCGGGTCGATACGCTGCCGCTCCACCCGATGTCTGACGCGTGGGTGAATTCGATCGGCGCGGGCACGGGCTTGCACCCGGACTTCGGGACGGTCTGGGAGGGCGCGCCAATCGGCATCCCATATACGGTCGCGCTGACGGCGCTTCCGCCGGTCACGGTGACGTTCACCTACACCAACGAGAGCGATCCAAGTCCCTACCCCATCCCGCTCAATCCGGCAATCGAAGGCGGGGCCGGCAGCAGCGGCGACCGGCACGTGCTGTGGGTATACACGCCGAGCTGCGCGCTGTATGAGCTGTATGCCGCGTATCCCCAGCCGAATGGCACGTGGCAGGCCGGGAGCGGCGCGCGCTGGGATCTGGGCAGCAACGCGCTGCGCCCGGATACCTGGACGAGCGCGGACGCAGCGGGCCTGCCGATCCTGCCCCTGCTGGTCCGCTACGACGAAGTCCAGGCCGGCGAGATCCGGCACGCCCTGCGATTCACCGCCGACATCACGCAGAAGGCGCATCTATGGCCGGCCCGTCACGATGCCAGCGACAACACCAGCCCGAACCGGCCGCCGATGGGCGCGCGGTTCCGGCTCAAGGCAAGTGTCGACATCAGCAGTTATGCGCCGGAGATCCAGACCATCTTCACAGCGATGAAGCGTTACGGAATGTTCCTGGCCGATAACGGCAGCAACTGGTATGTGTCCGGCGCCCACGACATGCAATGGGACGACGACCTGCTGGTCGGCGCGTTCTCCGGTCTGAGCGGGAGCGACTTCGAGGTGGTCAATGAGTCCGCGCTGATGGTCAACGTGGACTCGGGTCGGGTGCGCGAGCCGATGCCGACGCGGGCCTGGCTTCCGGTCGTAACGCGATAGGAGCGCGGAGACCCTAACGGTTAACCGGTTTACGCATCTCCATGCGTTCGACCAGCATCCGGTTGAGGGCCTCGCGGGTACTGACCAATCGTCACTGACTCAAAAGAGGACTGGGCCTCGGAAATCAGAGCGCATCCGCGCAGTCGGTGTTCCCAAAATAGCGAAGCCGAGCTATCAGCTTTACATCGAAGTCGCCCTGCGCCCGGAGAATCGCCGTGGCCTACACGTCCCACCGGCTGGGATTGATCCCGGGCGCCTCGGTGGCCATGTTGGCCGGCCGATTTGGCACATTGAAGTCAAAGTTGCCGGTATTCAGGCTCTTGAACAGGCGTCGGGTAGCGGGCGGGAGCGCGGCCACTTTGTCGGCGGGCCAATCCGGCACTTCGACGATGGGCGGCGACCACGACGGGCGGTAGGCGATGGCCAGCAGGCGGCGGTCCTCCTGGCTGCGGTTGGGGTAGTTGGCGTGGAAAACAGCCTGGTTGATGATGGCCGCCGACCCCGCCGGCACGCACAGCATGACCGCTTCGGGATGGGAGAGATAGCGCTTGTAAGGGATGGCATCGCTGTGCAGGGACAGATGCGAATGGGGCAGCATGAGCAGCGGCGCCTTCTCGGGCGTGAGGTCGTCGAGGTACCACAGCACCCGGATCAGCCGCGGGGCGCTGGCCTGCATACCAAATATCTTCGAGCCGTAGGGCTGCGAGTCGGTGTGGATGGCGATCCCGGGATGGCCGGGCCGAGACAGGGCGAATACGCACGACGTGACGACGAGTTCGTCGCCTAACAGCGTCTCGAGGAAGCTGACGAGGGTCGGGTTGGCGATCAGGTCAATGCAATGGGGCGAATCGCTCCACTGCACGTCGCTGTGGCCGCGCTGGTTCTCGCTGTAGTCAGTGGCCTTGGTGGGCAGGCGGTCGAGCTCGGCCTTAATGGCGTCGACGGTGACCTTGTCGAGGAGCGAAGGCATCACGACGAAGCCCTCGATTTCCAAATGCTTGATTTGTTGACGGGTGTTGAGAACGGACCAATCGGTGGTGTCAAGTGTTGCGGGATACATACGGGAAAGTATAGGCACGCGCGGCGAAATCCGGAGCGGCGTTTACGGAAGGGAAACGCGCCGGGATTCTGTTATAGCCCGCCTCGTCGGCGTCCACGTTAGCGTCGGCGTCCACATTTACGTTGACGTTGACGTTTACGTTTACGTTTACGTTTACGTTTACGTTTACGTTTACGTCCACGTCCACGTTTACGTTCACGTTTACGTTTACGTTTACGTCCACGTTTACGTTTACGCTTACGTTTACGTCCACGTCCACGTTCACGTTCACGTTCACGTTTACGTTTACGTCCACGTTCACGTTCACGTTTACGTTTACGTTTACGTCCACGTCCACGTCCACGTTCACGTTCACGCTTACGTTTACGCTTAGGAGGCGTCAATGAACTACTGATCCGATTACT
>JBDSIP010000443.1:0-13740 GCA_039917915.1 Thermoflexales bacterium | reverse complement strand
CGACGCGCGGGCCTCATGGGCGATGGCCATCGCGGCGGCCAGCTCGTCAACCGACGCCGGTGCGACGACCGCCGCGGGCGTGTGCGGACCGAGACGATACGCGACGGTATCGGCCGGATCGGCCAGGACGCGGTCGGTTCCAATGGCGCTGGCAAGGCGCTGGTCGAGCGATGTCATAGGCGCTAATCGTACACAGAATTTGCGTCCGCGGGCGTCCACGTGTTCCGCCTTTTGGACAGGATGAACAGGATTGACAGGATATCCCGATTCTGGAACCCTCAACTCAGACCCACTCGTAGCTCCAGCTAACCGGCTTGCCGTCGCGATAGGGCATTACGCCATGGAACTGGCGAGGCGTGTCGCTGAAGACCAGGGGCAGAAAGTGCGGATCGCCCTCCCACAGGTTCAGGGCACCGGGCGTCAGCAGGGTCTCGACGGGCACCCAGGCCAGCTCGCCCTCCGGGTTGGCCGAGTGCGGCTCGCCGCTGAACTCGCGGATGATGTAGATGAAGCCCAGCCAATCCTCGCCATGCTTGCCAAAGCCCGGCCAATTGATCGTCCCGCGCAACCACAGGCGGGTGGCCTCGATCCCCGCCTCCTCGCGCAGCTCGCGCTTCATCGCCATAACAACGTTCTCGTCACGCTCGATCTTGCCACCCAGCCCGTTGAACTTGCCATAGTGGGCGTCATCGGGGCGGATATTGCGATGGATCAGCAACACGCTGCGCCCATCCGGTGACAGCACGTAGCCAAGGGTGGCGAGAATCGGCGTGTAGGGCATACGGAGCCATGAGCCTTGAGCCATGAGCCTTGAGCCATGAGCCATGAGCCATGAGCAGGCGCATCACGGCTCAAGGCTCATGGCTCAAGGCTTTCTACTCTTCCTTCTGCGCCGCCAGCTCGGCCTTGTGCTTGGCGATGATCGGCTCGGCCAGGGCCGGCGGGACACGGGCGTAGCGCGCGAATTTCAACTCGAACACGCCCCGTCCCTGGGTCAGGCTGCGCAGGTCATTCCCAAACCGCTGCATTTCGGCCAGCGGCGCATGGGCCGTGATGACAGTCTTGTTCCCGCGCTGGTCCATGCCCATGACCTGGGCGCGCTTGGTCTTGAGCGAGCTCATCACATCGCCGGCGTATGTGTCGGGCACGAATATGACGAACTCGTAGATCGGCTCGAGCAGAGACGGGCTGGCCTGCTCAAACGCCTCGCGGAAGACCGACCGCGCCGCGATTTCGAATGCGATCGGCTTCGAGTCGACGGCATGCTCTTTCCCGTCTAGGACCTGGGCCCTGACCCCGCTCACGCGGTAGCCGGCGATGACGCCGGTGTCGAGGACCTGGCGCACGCCCTTTTCAATGCTGGACTCGTAGCTGTGGCTGATCGAGCCGCCCACAACCTTCCACTGGAATTCGAAATTCTCGCCGGGCGTGGCGGGCTCGACCGCCATTTCAATCTCGGCGAACTGCCCGGCCCCGCCGGTCTGCTTCTTGTGGCGATGGCGCGCCTCGCCCCGGCGCGAGATGGTCTCGCGATACGGCACCTTGGGGATCGATGTATCGACCTCCACCCCGAACTTGCTCTTGAGCCGGGAGACAGCCACATCGATGTGCGCGGGGCCCATCCCCATCAACACCATTTCATGGGTCTCCTGGTCATGGATCAGCCGCAGCGACGGGTCCTCCTCGACCAGGCGGGCAATGGACGGGCTGATCTTCGCCGTGTCATTCTTGCTCTTCGGATGCAGGGCCGCGCCATACAGCGGCTTGGGGAATTCGATCACGTCCAGTGTCACACAATGATTCTTGTCGCACAGCGTGTCGCCGGTCACGGTATTGGTGAGTTTGGTGGCCGCCCCGATATCGCCGACATGCAGGACGGGCACAACAATCTGCTCCTTGCCTCGCACAACGAGCAACGTCGATATACGCTCCTCGGCTCCGCTGCGGGTCACGACCACGCGCAGGTCGCCGCCCCGGACCGGTCCCTCGATCACCCGGAAATACGAGATTTTGCTGACAAACTGGTCGGCGGCTGTCTTGAACACATACAGCCCCACGCCGTGCTGGCCATCGTCGGGGTCGGCGCCCATCTCGAAGGGCATCGGCCCGTAGTTCACCAGCGAATACAACATCGCGTGCGCGCCGATGCTCAGCGCCGGCGAGGCGCAGAAGACCGGCACAAACAGGCGGTTGCGGATCGAATTGCGCAACCCGCGCAGCAACTCGTCCATCGTCAGTTCTTCACCGGCGAAGAACTTCTCCATCAGGCCATCCTCGCCCTCGGCGGCGGCCTCAACAAGCTTCTCGCGCGCCCGCTCGACTTCCTCAACAATTTCGGGCGGGAGCGGCGCTTCCTCGCCCTTGGCGCCCTTCAGGTATTTGCGGCTGATGAGGTCAACCACACCGCTGAATTTGCTCTGCGCGCCGACTGGAATGATGAGCGGGACAATGTCCTGGTGAAAGGCCTCGCGCAAGTCGGCCAGGACTTTGTCGTAGTTGGCGTTCTCGCGATCCATCCGGCTGATCAGCACCGCGCGGGGAATCTTGGCGTCATCGACCGCCTGCATGGCGATTTCCGTGCCAACTTCGACACTCGACACCGCGTCGACGAAGATCAAGCCAAGATCAGCGGCCCGGGCCGCGCTCTTCATCTCCGCCTGGAAATCGGCGTAGCCCGGCGTGTCGATCAAATTGATCTTGTAGTCCTTCCACTCGAGCGATAACACGCTCAGGCTGAGCGACTGATGGCGCCGCTTCGCTTCATCATCAAAATCGCTGACGGTCGTGCCATCCTCCACCTTGCCCATGCGCGAGACCGCGCCGCTGGCGAACAATAGGGCTTCGGCGAAAGTGGTTTTGCCGCTCGAACTGTGTCCGAGCAGGGCAACATTCCGCAGCTTCTCGGTTGCGTATTCTTTCATCGTGAATCAGGCCTCCGGATCAGGATTGGGACAATTGTCCAATTCTAACCGGGCGGCTGCGTCAGGACGCGCCGCGCGTGCCAGGCCAGTAGAATTGCGCAATGCTCACCCGCGAACTGATCTCCTACCTGGATGGCTATCTCGAGCCGGCTCGCTTCACGGATGCCAGCAACAACGGCCTGCAAGTGCAGGGCAATCCCGAGGTGTCGCGGGTGGCCTTTGCCGTCGACGCCTGCCTCGCCTCATTCGAAGCGGCCGCATCGCGCGGGGCCCAATTGCTGATCGTCCACCATGGCTTGTTCTGGTCCCGGCATCTCCAGATCACCGGCCCGCACTACGCCCGGGTGCGGACCTTGATCGGGCATGATCTCGGTCTCTACGCCTCGCACCTGCCTCTGGATGCCCACGCCGAGGTCGGCAACAATATCGAGCTCGCGCGCCTGGCTGGGTTGACCAACATCGAGCCATGGGGGCTGCACAAGGGCGTGCCCATCGGCTTCATCGGCGATCTGCCCGAGCCCGTCGCGCTGGCCAGCCTGTATGCCCGCCTGCGCGACCAGATCGGCGAGGGCAACCTCGTCCAGGCCGGCGAAACAGAAGGCGCACCGGTCGCCCGGCGGGTCGCCGTGTGCAGCGGGTTTGGGGTCACCTTTGCCGATGAGGCGCTGGCTGCCGGGGCCGACACACTGATGACCGGCGAGACCAGCCACACCTGGTATCACCCGGTCCGCGAGCGCGGTCTCAACGTGATCTACGGCGGCCACTACAACACCGAAACCGTTGGACTGAAGGCCCTCAAACGCCACATTGAGGCGAAGTTCGGACTTGAGACGGTCTTCATCGACCTTCCCACTGAACTCTAGAAGCCATTCTAAAAACATTGGGCGAGATCACGATCCCCGCGCTCCGCGCGGGGATCGTGATCTCGCCTGTCATCATCAGGACGACTTCGTGCCTGCGCTGCCGAACCGCCTCAGCCGGTCTTCAGCCGGTGGTGGTCTAATCCGCCACCGTGAGTCTCAAACGCCCGATCCTCGTGACCCTCCTGGCGATTGGCTGGGGGATCGCCATGTTTTTCGGCGGGTGGGCGCTCCGCGGCGGGATATCCAGCCCCAACGGCGCGCTCGGACGTCCCGCGCCGCAGGCGCCCGGCGGTCCCAGCCCGTCTTTGCTCGACGAAGCATGGTCCAAGGTGCGCGAAAGCTACGTGGGCCAGGTGCCCTCCGACACGCTGCGCAACTACGGCGCGGTGCGCGGCGCGATCCAAACCCTCAACGATCGCTTTTCGATCTTTATCGAACCCCAGATCCGGGCAGTAGAGCGCGACCAACAGCGCGGGAGTTTTGGCGGGGTCGGGGCCACGCTTTTCATCAACGACGAAGGACAGATCGTCCTCACCCCGATAAGAGACGCGCCGGCCGAGAAAGCCGGGTTGAAGGCCAACGACATTCTGCTGGCCATCGATGGCGTGCCGCTGGCCCAAAAGCCGGAGCTCAACGAAGTGCTGTTGCGGATTCGAGGCGACGTCGGCAGCATTGTCAATCTGACCGTTGGACGAGGCGCAGACCGCTACGAGCTGCGCATCGTCCGAGCCGTGATCGAGACCCCCTCGACCACCTGGCGCATCGTCACCACGACCGCCGGCGCGAAGGCCGGCGTGATCGCCATTCAGTCCTTCACCGCCCGCACCCCTGATGAGGTCAAACGCGCCATCAACGAGCTGCGCCGCGACGGCGCCGCAGGTCTGGTCCTCGACCTGCGCGACAACGGGGGCGGGCTGCTCAACGCGTCGATCGAGGTCGCCAGCCAGTTCATCGCCGACGGCGTTGTCCTGCTCGAGCGGCGCCGCGAGCAGCCCGACGTGAGCTTCCGGGCCAGCGGCGGCGGCCTGGCAACCAGCGGGCCCTTGATCGCGCTGGTCAATGCCAACTCGGCCAGCGCATCGGAAATCGTCGCCGGCGCGCTGCAAGACAATGGCCGGGCGAAGCTGGTCGGGACAAAAACCTATGGCAAAGGCTCGGCCCAGTACATCTACGATTTGAGTGACGGCTCGTCGGTTCATATCACGTTTGCAAAGTGGTATACCCCAAAGGGCCGCTCCATCGATGGGGTCGGGCTCATCCCCGATATCGACGCGCCTCGCGCCGAAGACGAAGCCCGTCGCGGCCAGGACAGCCAGTTGACGGCCGCGCTCGCGCTTCTGTTTCCTTGAACCCACATCCATGAACCAACCCTCACCCTCCCGCTCCACTCAGATTCTGCGCGGCACCGCCCTGGCCCTCATCGGCGTGTTTGCCGGCGTCATCATCTTCGCGATGGGCATCGCCGCCGGCATCACCCTCACCCGGGGTGACTTCAGCTTCCGGGGCGCGTCGGCATTCCCCCCGCCTGGCACGGCAACCGGCAGCATCAGCCCGACCCCGGCGGCGGCCCGCACGGCGGAGGTTGACCAGAAGCTCATCAACGAGACGCTTTCCCAGCTCAAGGGCAATTGGTATGGCGAATTGCCCGGCAGCGATGCGCTGACAAACGGCGCCATCCGGGGCATGGTCTCGGCCCTGGGTGATGACTTCACTGCCTACGTCGAACCCAAGTACGCCAGGCTGCTCGAGGAAGACACAAACGGCACTTTCGAAGGGATCGGAGCGACGCTGCGCTCGCTCAACGGCGCGGGGATCCAGATCGTGCGGGTCTTTGAGGGTTTCCCAGCCTCAAAGGCGGGCGTGCAAAACGGCGACTACATCGAATCCGTCAACGGGGTCAAGGTCGCCACGCTCAGCGCGACCGAAGTGGCCGCCCTGATCCGCGGGCCGGGCGGCACACCGGTCACCCTGCGCCTGCGCCGGGCCGACACGCCCAAGCCGTTCGAGATCATCGTGGTGCGCGGCAAGATCGTGATCCCGCTGGTCACCTCGAAGATGATCGGAACGGGCCCGGACAAGATCGGCTACGTCAGCCTGTATGATTTCAGCGCCAACGCCCGCAAACAGCTTGAGCTCGGGATTCGGGAACTGCTCGACCAAAAACCGAAGGGGCTGATCCTCGACCTGCGGGACAACCCGGGCGGCCTGCTGTCGCAGGCGATCGAGGTGGGCGACCTGTTCCTCCCCGAGGGCGATTTCATCATTGAGCGCGACCAGGCCGGAAACGTCAAACGGCTGCGCACAACCAACAGCGGCATCGCCCAGGCGATACCGCTTGCGGTCCTGGTCAATGGCGGTTCGGCCAGCGCGGCGGAGATCGTCGCCGGCGCGATCCAGGACTATGGCCGGGGCCAGATCATCGGCGAGACGACCTTTGGCAAAGGCAGTGTCCAACTGCCAATGACGCTCTCCAACGGGGCCCAATTGCGCATCACGATCGAGCGCTGGTTCACCCCCAAGGATCGGGCCATCCACGGGACCGGCATCGCGCCCGACATCACCGTTGTGCGCAGCAGCGATGACTCAAAGGCCAACCGCGATCCGCAACTGGACGCGGCCGTAAACTTCTTGCAGACGGGCGCCAAACCGTCGCCTTAGACATCGCATGACTCTCGCCGCCTCCCGTCGCGCCATTCGCCTTGCGACCCCGGCCGCCGCGCTGGGATGCGGGCTGATCGCGTCCGGCGGCGGGGGGCTGCCGCCAGCCCTCAGCATCACCCTCGCCCTGGCGACGATTCTGGCCTGGCAATTCTGGCGCGAGGCCGTGGCCGAAACAAATTGGGAACTGGCCCTTGCCCGCTGGCGCGACTGGCGCTCGGGCGAGCCGCTGCCGGCGCTCCCATACACCGAGCCGGGCTCAGGCGCGCATCGACTCTCGATCGTGGGCGGCCAATTCCGCGACTTCGCGATTCGCCGCTTGATGCCGGCGTATGGGCTGATCATCGGCGGCGGCATCGTTGCGCTCGCCGCCGCGGCGCTGTTGGGCTGGGCGCTCGGACCGTGGGCGCTGGCGTTGTCATTGGCCGCCTTGCTCTCGCCACAGGTCGCCTTGCTCGGGCGCGGACTCTCGATCGGGCCCGGCCTGGCGGCGGCCGATGCGGGGCTGGTGGAGCTGGGTCTGCCGTTTGCGCTCGGCGCCGGTCTGCTCGCGGCGCCGACAGACCCTCAGCTTGCTTTGGCGGGCGCTGTGGCCGTGGCCTGGGCGGGTCTGCGCGCGGGTCGGAGTCCGTTGGTCTGGCAAGCGGGCAACGCGGCGGCTCTGGCGGTGCTGGCCGCGGGCCGGCACTCGATTGGCGCCTTCTTGTTTGCGTTGTGCTGGCTGCCCCAGCTCCTGGGCGGGCTGGGCGGCGTGTCGCGCCACGCCGGGCGCTGGCTGATGGCGGGCCTGCTGGCCGCCTCGATCGCGGTGCAGTAATCGTCTGGAATCACGGAGGCGGAGGATTACGCGGATGCCACGGATCAATCAACGGACCGCGGCGAGCTCTTGGGCGGAATCTGTGTCGTCCTACGAATCTGTGAATCAAACATCGGCGCGCGTCACAGCCGAAACGGGCCTGCCAGGATTGGCACAAGCACCGCCGTCAGCTCGCCGTTCAGCCCCATCGCCAGGCCGGCAAACGCCTCGGTCTCCTCGCTCACCTGAAACGCGCGGGCGGTGCCAATGCCGTGCGACGCGACGCCCAGCGCAAACCCGCGCGCGGAACAGACCGAGCACGATCGGGCCCACCATCGCGCCCAGAATACAGGTGAGGATGACCAGCACGACCGTCATCGGCCGCAGCCCGCCCAACCCTACCGAGACACCCATGGCAATCGGCGTCGGCGCGGTTCGGCGGACCCTTTCCGGGCCCATCGACAAGCTCAGGGCCCTGGGTCGTTTTCCGGCACCGGCGCCGATGACGTAATAGATAATCGCGGACGCGTGAACCTGAACGCGTGAAAACATCTGTATCCGGAAGCAATATCCCCAGGTTCGCTGGGTATATTGCTTCCGGAAGTGGTTCGGTTGGCGCTTCGCCACACAACATCCCCGCCCATGCCCTCCAATTCCCTCCGCGCCTTTGCGGACACCGCCATCGACGCCTTTTGCGCCCCGCAGTCGCGCGACAAAGCGCCACGTGACCTGGCCATTCTCAACAGCGCGCGACTGCGCCACGTCGCGCATCGTCAGATCCTTGAGATCCCGCCCGACCTTGCCCGCGAACCCATCGCCCTGGCGGTATACGAGTGGGGTGAACAGGGACAGCCGGCCGTGGCCCTCGTTCACGGGTGGGAACTCCAGGCCGGCCGAATGGGCCACTCTGTCGGGCCACTGTTGAGGGCCGGCTTTCGGGTGATCGCCATCGATCTGCCCGCCCACGGCGCGTCGGGCGGCAGCCTGCTGAACGTCCCGGATGGCGCGGCGGCAATCGCCGACGCGTGCGCGGCCTGCGGTGGCGTCACAGCCCTGATCGGGCACTCGTTCGGGGGACTCGCCGCGCTCTGGCTGGCCGCCCACGCCATCGGGGACAGCCTGAGCCACGTCGTCACGCTCGGGTCCGGGTCGAGCGTCAACTTCCTGATTCGCAACCTGGCCGCAGCCAAAGGTTGGGATGCCGACCACGAGCACGCCTTTCGGGATCGCTTCGCCGAGCGCTTTGGCGGGCCGGTCGAGGCCTACTCAGTGGCGGGCTTTGGCCGCCACATCCGGGTTCCGGTCCTGGTCGTCCATGACAAACGCGACAACATGGTCGGGTTCGAGGAATCGGACGCCATCCTCGAGCACGTCCCAACCGCGCGCCGTGTGGCGACGAGCGGGCTGGGGCATCGCGCCATCACCCGTGACGCCGAGGTCATCGCGGCCGCGATCCGCTTTATTCAGACGCCCGCGACGGCATAATGCGGCCATCGCCATGAACACCAAGCCCTCATCGACACCCAAATGGCTGTGGATCGCCGGTCTGGCGGTCGCCGTCGTCCTGATTACGTGCGGACTTGGCACCATGGCGCTACTGTCAGCGGCCCGCGACGGCACCTCTGCCGCCACGGCGAGTCTGGCCGCGCCGACGCAGATCCTCCCGCCAACTCCGGCGGCGCGCGCAACCGCAACCCGGGCGGCGAACCCGTATCTCGTCCGGAATGTCAAGGTGTACGACCTGAATGGCAACCTCGCCTACCAGGGCGACGTCGATCTCGGACCGACCCTCGAGCGGATCGCCGCGGGCGTCCGCGATCCGCACCCCAACGACGGGACGGTTTTCCAGAACCGCGAGCGCCAACTCCCGTTGAAAGGCGACGGGCAGTACTATCGTGAGTACGTTGTGCGCACCCCCGGTCTGCGCGAGGTCGGCCCGCAACGGCTGATCATGGGCAAGGACGGCGAGGCCTATTACACGCCTGACCATTACGACACCTTTATTCGCATCAAATGAGCCCCGCCCGCGCCCCCACCCTCCGCGCCGAAGCCGACAAGCTGCTCAAGCTGTGCGCCGACCCGCGCACGCCGATGCTGGTCGCGGCCCGGCCCGATCTATTTGGCAGCCCCGAATTAGCCGCCGCCTTCGAGCGCGCGGGCTGGTTCGCCCCGCGGGTGGATCGCGCCCCGGTCTTCAACAAGGCCACCCTGCTTCACGCCGTTTACCAGAGCTGCGAGTTCCCGGCCTGGTTTGGTTTCAACTGGGACGCTCTGCGCGATTTGCTGAGCGATCTGTCGTGGCGCCCGGCGCATGGCTACGCCCTGCTTTTCCGCAATTTCGGCCTGCTCCAGACCCGCTCCCCCGACGATTACGCCACCTTCATCGATGTCGCACAGGAGGCCTGCGAGATCTGGGCCGAGGCGAGCGGGGTGCCGTTCAGGCTCGTGGTGATGGACGCCTAGAAAAATCAATCCAGAAGCGACATATCCCCGACTCCGCCGGGGGTATGTCGCTTCTGGAGAACGGTATTGGCTCAATGAACAGCCGGCACAAACGGCACAAAGAAGAACGCCACGGCGATGATGATGTATAAGCCGACCAGCAACACACCCTCCAACCAGTTGGTCTCGCCGTCCACCGAGACGTGCGCGGCGATAAAGCAGGAGGCCAGCAGCGCGATGAGCTCAAAGCTGGTGAACTCGAGGTCAAGCGTGCGGCCGAACAACAGGCTGATGAAGACCAGCAAGGGGGCGACAAAGAGCGCGATCTGGAGCGAAGACCCCACCGCGATGCCCATGCTCAGGTCCATCTTGTTCTTGGCGGCGACCTCGATGGCGACCACGTGCTCGGCGACATTGCCGATGATCGGCACGAGGATCACGCCGACGAAGAGCTCGCTGATCCCAATCTGTGCGACCATCGGCCCAACCGCGCTTACCAGGACTTCACTCATTCCGGCGATGAAGAGCGTAGACACGATCAGGATGATGACGGCGACCCGCATCGACATGTGCGGCACATGGGCGGCCTCCCGGGTCACCGAATCGGCGTGCTTGGCTGTAAAACCAAAGACCAGGCTCAGCACGTAGAGCACGATGATGACGCCGGCGGTGATGATACTGATGTTGTCGATGTTGGCCCGCGCGGGCTCAATCGCAATTGAGAACAAAGACGGGACAACCAGGACCATCGCCGCCAGGATCAGGAGCGTGGCATTCAGCCCGGCATCCTTGCGGCTGAACTGCTGGGTGCCGTGTTTGAGGCCGCCGACGATCAGGCTGGCCCCGGCAACCAGCAGCAGGTTGCCAATGATGGAGCCGGTGATTGAGGCGCGAACCAGGTCATACAGCCCCTCGCGCAGGGCCAGGATGGTGATGATCAGCTCGGCCGCATTGCCCAGGGTGGCGTTGAGAAGCGCGCCGATGCGCGGGCCGGTGCGGCCGGCCAGCTCTTCCGTCGCGTCGCCGAGCAGCCCCGACAGTGGAACGACGGCCAGCGCCGCAGTTACAAAGATGATGACCGGGCTCCAATGTCCCAGTTCGGCAATAATGGCAATTGGGATGAAAAGCAGAAGCAGGTTGAGGGGTTTTGCTAAGAGCTTGCGCATGAGGCGGCGATTATACGGAGGTCGGGAATTTCGCCCAGGAGGGCGGAATGACCAAGGGCCCCAAGGGATATAGGATAATGCCCGCGCTAAAGGAGAACCCATGCCAAATATCGGACCAGTTGAGATCATCATCGTTCTGCTCATCGTCGTGCTTCTGTTCGGCGTCGGCCGGATCGGTCGCATCGGTGGCGAGCTCGGTAAGAGCATCCGCGAGTTCCGCAAGGGAATTCAGGGTGACGAAGATAAGCCCGCCACCCCCGAGGACACCAAAACTGGCGAGGCCAAGTAACGCAATACCGGGCAGCCAAGGGGCTTAAAGTCGTATGCCAACATTTTCGCTGAGCTCAGTGCTCGGAACGGGCAGCATCGGCGCGGTGCTGAATGTGCTCCGCGAAGTCGACGTGCGCCCCATCCGAGCCGCGGCCGAGAAGCCATTCGACCTGGTCTTTGCCAGTCGCGATCGCGCCATCTCCGATCATCTCATCGGGCTGTTGTATCGCGGCCCGCGCGCCCACGAGCGCCCGCACGACCGCGTGACGCGTTCGATCTCGCTGGGGGATCGCGACGCCGAAGCCACGGCTTTGCGCGCATCGGCCGTCGTCGTTGTCACCCGTGAGTCGGATTCGAATACGGAAGAACTCGCCCTCGCCCACCGGCTTCAAGCGGCCAAGGTTCCCTTCCTGATCGCGTTTGCCGATGCCGTTGCGGGCGCCATTCGACAGCAGTGGCTGCCGGCCGGCATTGCCCCGCTTCTGCAGACGTCAGCGCCCGGCACCCCTCCTCCAACCGCCATCGACGACACCTTCGCGACTCGCAGCCTGATCAAGGGCCTACGCGCGCTGCGTTTCACTGATGAACTGGCCCTGGCCCGCTTTCTGCCGGCCTTCCGCGATCCGGTCTGCCACAGCCTCATCGAGGACACCGCCACCGCCAACGCCGCCTACAGCCTGACGACCGGCCTGGTCGAGATCAACCCGATTGCGACGATACCCATGAACGTCGCTGACATGTTCGTGCTGACCAAGAATCAGGCCCTAATGTCGTACAAGATCACGCTGGCGATGGGGATGGAAGCCGACTTCAGGCAGATCATGCCCCAGATTGCAGGGGTCATTGGGGGCGGATTTTTGTTTCGCCAAGTTGCGCGGGGTCTCATCGGGCTCGTGCCCGGGCTGGGCATCATCCCCAAGGTAGGGATTGCGTTTGCGGGCACGTATGCGGCGGGCGAGGCGATCTTGCGCTGGTGCGCGACGGGCCAGGAAACGACGGCGGCGGTATCGCGCCAGCTCTACTCTGGTGCGCTCGAGCGGGGCCGCAAGGTCGCCACGGAACTGTTCAAGCGCCGGCAGCGGGCAGCCGAACCCGCGTCTCAGCCCGCGCCGGAGCCGCGCCGCCGCCTGAGGCGAGCGTCATCGGAGACACCACCGCCAGTCGAGACCACCCCGAAGGACTGAAAACAATCTGAAATCGAAAGGCCCCGGCTTCGCCGGGGCCTTTCGATTTCGGGAAGAACGCAATGGCCTCCGCCAACACCGTTCGGCCGCGCCTCAGCCCGCTGCGCCAGGCGATGCTGTCATTCTTCTGGCTCGGCACAAACGCGCACTGGGCGGCGATCCTGATCACCACCCTGCCCAACCAGGCGCTCCGCATCGGCGGCGATGAGGTCAAGGGCCGGACCCTCAGCACTGTGCTCGCCGTGGGCGCGCTCGTGTCGATGCTCGTGGCGCCCCTGTTCGGCGCGCTGAGCGACCGGATCGTAACGCGCTGGGGGCGGCGCGTGCCGTGGGTGGTGCTCGGCACGCTGATGAACATCATCGGCCTGTTCGGGCTCGCCCATTTCCCGCGCGACAACGACATGAGCTCGCTCCCTCTCTATATCGGCGCGTTCATGTGGGTGGAGTTCTGGAACAACGTCGCGACCGCGCCATTCTCAGCCCTCATTCCCGACATGGTCCCCCGGGAGCAACGCGGGAGCGCTTCGGGCTGGCTCGGGCTGATGAACATGCTGGGCAACTTCATCGGCGGAATTAGCGGGTTGATCTTCACCGTGAATGGCGTCACCGATATCACCGGGATCTACTACTTCCTGGCCGGGGTGATGTTCGTCAGCATGCTGGTCACCGTCATATTCGTCAAGGAGCCGCCGGTCACGAAGGTGCCGCCGCCCGTCACCGCGCGCGAGTTGCTGCGCGGGCTGTATGACCCGCTGAAGAATCATGATTTCCGCTGGGTGTTCTTCACCCGCCTGCTGATGACGATGGGGACGTTCACGGTCGAGGAGTTCCTGCAGTACTTCTTCCGCGACGTGATCCAGGACTTCACCCTGTTCGGGGTGAAGGTCGCCGACAACGCCGAGAGCGCAACTTCATTTTTCATCGTCGCCCTCCTCATCGGCGCGCTGGCCAGTTCTCTTGTAGCGGGCTTGTTGTCAGACCGGTTTGGCCGCAAGCGAATCGTGTATGCCTCTTCCATTCTGCAGGCGATCGTGCCAATCGTGCTGATATTCCGGGCAAACATGAATATCGCCGTAATCCTGGGCGTGGTCTTCGGCCTGGGCTTCGGGGCCTACACAGCGGTAGATTGGGCGCTGGCCAGCGACACCCTGCCCTCAGACGAGAATTACGCCAAGGATATGGGCGTATGGCATGTTGCCTTCACCTTGCCGCAGGTCATCGGCAACCCGATCGCGGGAAATGTGCTGGACGGATTCCAACGGATTGGCGCAACCAGCGGCGCGCCGAACCTGGGCTATACGGCGATCTTCATCCTGGCGGTCTTTTATTTCGTGCTTGGCACAGTCCTGGTGAAGAAGATCCGCTCCGTCCGCTAGTTGTCTCTGACCGATGGGAATTGCGAATTGATATGCCTCGCCCCGGCGTACGCCGGGGCGGGGC
>JBDSIP010000442.1:0-4371 GCA_039917915.1 Thermoflexales bacterium | reverse complement strand
GGACTCGAGCTTGGTCAGTTTGACCGTCGCATTGGCCAGCCGCCGGCCCTTGTAGAGCACATGGACAGGCAGCGCGCGCGATGCGCCCATCGCGTAGGGATTGCGCTCCGGGACGATTTCCAGCTTGAGCCCGATGGGGTGCGTTGCAAGCATCTGGTTGGACGGCGTCGGCTGCCCGACCTGGATCAGCGCCTTGGCACGGCGGCTGTATCTCTCGCGCCCCGGCGCATTGAGTTTGCCCGCCTGTCGGCGCGCGACGAGCGCCGGCACCAGCCCCTCCTCCTTGGCATAATCGTTGAAGCGGATCGCGGGCAGCTCCGACACCGCATAGGTCGATTGCAACGCCAGAACGTGCAGCCCGGCGGGCGCGAAACTGGTCACGAAGTCGGCCGGCCCGCGCCCGCGCAGATCGCCTTTCTTGTCGCGCCGCGTGCTGCCGAAGAAATCGGCGAGCAGCGGGATCCGATCGGCGCCGAGGCCCCAGCGCTGCCGAAGCGTGCCATGGCCGACCTGAAAAGTGCCCGCGAGCGCCGCGCCCGGCTCAACCTGGAAGCGCGCCGGCTGAATCCAGAAATCGTGCGCCAATGCCGGCGACGCGGCGAGCAGAAACGGCACAGCAGCCAAAAGACTTTTCATGAACCCTCGATTTCTCCATGTTCTGAATGCGCAATACAGCGATATGTTGCACGTGCCGCAGCGTAGCCAATCTTTTGCGCCGGTCGATTCGTGTCGGCCGGTTTTGAGGCTGAGCGGCAAACCTGTTGCGGCGATTGGTCTGCTTGTTGCCGCGCTGCAGTCGGCACCGGCTATGGCGCACGACGGGACTGGGCTTGCTGGCGGTTTCGTCGCCGGGTTCCTGCATCCGGTGACGGGGTTCGACCATATGCTGGCGATGGTCTCGGTTGGGCTGTGGGGCGCGTTCCTCGGCCGCCCTCTGCTGATCGTTCTGCCGATGCTGTTTCCGGCGATGATGGCGGCCGGAGCCGGTGCGGGGATGGCCGGACTGCCGCTGCCGTCGGTCGAGCTGGGCATCGCTGCGTCAGTGATCACATTGGGCGCGATGATCCTGTTCGCGGTTCGCGCGCCCGTTGCAATCGCCTGCGCGATCGTCGCGGTGTTCGCTCTGTTCCACGGCTACGCCCATGGAACCGAGCTGCCGTCCGCCGCCGATCCCACCGGTTACACCGCGGGCTTCGTGCTGTGCACCGGCCTGCTCCACCTCACCGGAATTGCGCTCGGAACGCTCAAAGCGAGCGCGGTCGGGACGATCGCCTTGCGCTCGCTCGGCGGAGTCATCGCCGTCATCGGGGGCTGGTTCCTGGCCGGGGCATTGGCCGCATGAGCGGCGGGATCCTGCCCATGCTGTTGCTGTGCGCGGCAGTGTTTCTGGCGCTTGGTCTGGCGTCTGATAGCGCGGCCTGGCGCGGCGTCGCGGCGTTCGCGCCGGCCGCCCTAATTGTCGCCTTCCTTCCGCTGTCGCCGGACCATGCCCAAGTAATATTCAGCGGCCTGTTCGTGACGACGATCGTCACCGCCGCTTTGGTTTATCTGCCGCGTGGATTGCCGAATCGCTGGGCAATCGCCGCCGGTCTCAACGGCGGCGCGTGGGCCGGCGCGCTGGCCTCGGCCCCGCAATCGCGCGGCCAGCTTGCCCTCGCCGTTCCGTTCGGCCTGATTTTCGTCGCTAAACGGTGGCTTCCTTTTTCCGGATACACTATTGTTATCAAAGTAATCGCCAGCTGGGTGATGGCAATCGCAGCGCTGTCGATGCTCGTTTCAATGATGCCTACTCCGGGCTACATGCCCGATCACATGGAGTGACGATGAAACTGCTTCTGCTTGCTTCGTTGCTGTGGTTCGCCGGGTCGGTGTCGGCGCGCGCTCAGGTGATCGAGATCGATTCGTCGGGACAGGCCCAGACCTACGACGGCCCGACCCTGTTCACCGACTCCGGAGCAACACCGATCGAGATCGAGCGCCTGGCCGTTGCAACCGCCAGGACCGCTGTCGTTCCCGCCGCAATGCTCGCCGACGCCGGGCGCAATCACGGGATCGAACCGGGGCTGCTGGAAGCCGTGGCGTGGCAGGAATCGCGCGGGCGGATGAGCGCGGTCAGCGTCAAGGGCGCGCTGGGCGTGATGCAATTGATGCCGACCACGGCTGCCGAGCTTGGCGTCCAGCCCCGCGATGTCGCCGACAATATCCGCGGCGGGGCGATGTATCTGCGCCGCCAGCTCGACCGCTTCGGCAGCGTTCCGCTCGCGCTTGCCGCTTACAATGCCGGGCCTGGCGCTGTGCTGCGCTACGGCGGCATTCCACCCTACCGCGAGACGCGCGACTATGTGACGCGGATCATGGCGCGCTGGCGCCCCGCCGCGACTCTTGTGTCGACCGTCCAACCCTGATCGAGGTGCCCGAAACCATGACCATCCGCCGCTCGGCACTCGCCCCCATTGTCGTCGCTGCCCTCGCCGCGCTCGCGGCTCCCGCGCATGCCCAATATGCCGCGGCCGACCCGGCGGGTTCGGGGCCGATCGTCGGCGCGGTCAACTGGCTCCAGGGCACATTGCTCGGCAATGTCGCCACCGCGGTCGCGGTGATCGCGGTCGCCGCGGTCGGCTTTTTGATGCTGACTGGCCGGATCAACTGGCGTTATGGCGCAACCGTCGTCCTCGGTCTGTTCATCCTGTTCGGCGCAGCATCGATTGTCGGCGGAATCCGCTCGGTAGCAAGAGGCTGAGAATGGCGGGCGATCGGCTGTTTCGGGCGTTGGCTCGGCCGCAGATGGTAGCTGGGGTCACCTATCCCTTCTTCGTTCTCAACGGGATCGTCGCGGCCGAACTGTTTCTGATCTTCAAAAGCCTTTACGCGCTTCTGCCAGCCCTGTTGATCCATGCGCTGGGATATGCGGCGCATTTGCGCGATCCGAACATCATGGCGTTGTGGCTAACGAAGCTGCGGCGGGTACCACGCGTGCCCAATCGCAATTTGTGGGGCGCCAATGTTTATCGCCCGTGACATCAGTGCCCGTGACAAGGCGGCCGCGCGCGAGAAATCCGTCGGCGATCACTTGCCTTATCTAGCGCAGGTCGATGACTACACGGTCCTGACGAAGGACGGGCTGGCGATGCAGGTCATTCGCCTTGAAGGCCTACCGTTCGAAACAATCGACGCCGTCCAGCTCGAAGCGCGTAAAGCGGCGCGAGACGCCATGCTGCAGGCAATCGCGTCGGCACGGTTCGCGCTGGTCCATCACGTCGTGCGGCGCGCGGTCGCGCCTGACCTCGAAGGCACGTTCGGCGATGCTTTCAGCGAAGCGCTCGACACCGCTTGGCGCGAGAGGCTGTCGAAGCGACGGCTGTATGTCAACGACTTGTATCTGACGATCGTCGTGCGGCCGCTTGCCGGGCGGGCGCGGGCAGCCGACAAGCTGCTCGGTCTGTTTACTGGGGAGCGGCAGGCCCAGACCGACAATAGCGCGGACCTGCGCGAACTGAACCGCGCACGCGAAGCGCTGATGGCGGCGCTCGAGCCCTATGGGCCAACCCTGCTCGGCAGCTATGACATGCCCCGTGGGCTTGCGTCGGAGCCGGTTGAATTCCTGGCTACGCTGGTCAATGGCACGTCGTCGCCAATGCTGCTGCCGCAGGGTGAAATCGCGCAGGCGATTGCCCGGCGTCGCCTCAGTTTCGGGGCGGACGCGATCGAACTCGGCCGGATAGACGGCGGCGACGCGGAGTTCGCGGCGATCCTGTCGGTCAAGGACTACCCGGCCGAAACCGATGCTGGGATGCTCGACGATCTTTATCGCCTGCCGTTCGAGATGGTCGTCACGCAAAGCTTCGCGGTGGTCGACCGCGGGCCGGCACTTGAGCGGATGGATCTGGCGCTGCGGCGGATGCGGTCGGCGGAGGATGCCGCGGTATCGCTGCGTTCGGAGCTGTCGCTGGCCAAGGACGAGGTCGCCGCAGGGCGCGCCTTGTTTGGCGAGCATCACCTGACAGTGTTGCTGCGCGCGGCGACGGTGGCCGAGCTCGACGGGATCGTCGGTGAGGCGCAAGCGACGCTGGCCGATGCAGGGGTGATCGCGGTGCGCGAGGAGCTTGGGCTAGAGGCAGCATTCTGGGCGCAATTTCCCGGCAATTTCGGCTATATCACGCGGCGGGCCCTGATCAGCTCGGCCAATTTCGCGGGGTTTGCGAGCGCGCACAATTTCCCCGTCGGGACTGCGCAGGGCAATTTCTGGGGCGATGCGGTGACGTTGTTCGAGACGACGTCGGCGGGGCCGTATTTCTTCAATTTTCACCGCGGCGACCTGGGTAATTTTACCATTATCGGCCCATCGGGATCGGGCAAGACGGTGGTGCTGGG
>JBDSIP010000441.1:0-3761 GCA_039917915.1 Thermoflexales bacterium | reverse complement strand
ATGTCATTTCGCAAATGTGTGATGAAGACGCAACATTATGGGGCGGAGCGCCAGACTTGGGCACCCTGCGCGAGCGCTGGAACGGGCAGCGCGCCTGCGACGACGGTCGCCCGCGCGCCCGAGAAGTGCTCGATGAAGGTCGTGCCGTCCGGGATGCCGGCCTGGCGGACCGGAATGGCGCCGGCCGGCCGCGCTTGCGCGTCACGATGGGCCAGGACGATGACTTGATCGTTGGCAGTCGCCCGGGCATAGGCGATGGCATCCGGTTCAACCAGCAGCGCCTGGAAGCCGCCGCGTTGCAGGGCCTCCGATTCCCGGCGCAGCCCGATCAGCCCGCGATGCATCTCCAGGATGCCGGCGTTCCAGCGCTGGGGGTCCCAGGGCATGCAGCCGCGCGAGCCGAGGGCGGCGTCGTCGCTCAGCCCGACCTCGTCGCCGTAGTAGACCGACGGCACGCCAACATAGGTCATAAGCAGCGTGACGGCGAGTCGGAGCAGGCCGGAGTTGCCGCTGAGCAGGCTCAGAATTCGGCCGGTGTCGTGGCTGCCAAGCAGGTTGAACTGTTGCAACGCAATCGCCCATGGGATGGCAGCCCGGGTGTGGCGCAAGGTTTGCTCGAGGGCTTCGGTGGGCCAGGCCAGTGGCGAGATGATCTCGTCCCGCGACCCAAACGCGCCCTGGCGGAAGCCGCGCAGCCAGTTCCAGACCGGCTTTGCAAAACCGAGATAATTCATCGTCGCATCCCAGCGGTCGCCCTGCAAGTGCGGGCTCGCGTCGAAGAAGTGCTCGCCCAACAGATACGCGTCCGGGCGGGTGGCCTTCACCGCGGCCCGAATCCCGTTGGCGATCTCCTGGCCGTTGCGCTGCTCGACGCCCTGGCGGGCGAGCATATTGGCCACATCCACCCGCCAGCCGTCGGCCCCAAAGGGCGGGCGCAGCCAGCGCCGGAAGATGGCGTCGGGCGCCTCGAACATACGCTGGCGCAGTTCAAGGCTGGTGTAATTGAGTTTGGGCAGTGAGCGCACTCCAAGCCAGGATTCGTACCCCTGCGGGTGCTCCCGAAAGGTAAAGAACCCGGCTTCGACCGAAGCTGGGTCCGCCTGGGCGGCAAGGAACCACGGATGCCGCGTCCCGCAGTGGTTGGGCACAATGTCGAGCAGATAGCGCATGTTGCGGCGGGTCAGCTCGGCGCGTAAGGCGATCAACGCGGCATCGCCGCCCAGGCGGGGGTCGACCTGCTCGTAGCTTGCCACGTCGTAGCGGTGATTGCTATAGGCTTGGAAGACCGGGTTGAGGTAGATGGCATTGGCGCCCAGACTGGCGATGTGGTCGAGGCCCTGGGCAACGCCGACCAGGTCGCCGCCATAGAAAAGAGCGTAGGGCGGCGCGCTGGCGGGCGGGGGCTCGCCCCAGGCAGGGCGGAAGGGCTTCCCCCCGCGATACTCGATTGCGTCGAGCAGGTCATCGTTGGCGTGGTCGCCGTTGGCGAAGCGGTCGGGGAAAATCTGATAAAAGACGCTGCCGATCACCCAGGCCGGGAAGGGCGTGTCGGCGAGCAGGCGGAAGTCGGCGGCGTCGGTGGGCATGGCCGCCGTCGCGCCCTCGCCGTTGAGCCACCACACCCCGTCATCGGCTTCGACGATGAAGCGATATGTGACGCTCGGTTCGAGGATGGCCAATTCGGCCTCCCACCACGCGCTGATGGTGTCCGTTGCGGCCCGGTGCATTGCCGTGAAGCGTTGCTCACCATCCGGGAAACTGCGCAAAAAGGCCCGCCGGACGGGCGCGTCGACGTCGACCCGCAGCCGCACGGTGACTCGCTCGCCAAGTGCCGGGTGCAGGTTGGAGACGAAGCGATCGCTGCCATCGTGGTGGAGGGAACTGAGCCAGGCTGGGGGCATGGGGCTGAGTATCGCGTAAGATTCGGCCGTGCCTCGGAGGTAGGCGCCCGATGCGCTGAACCTCGGAGGTCAGCGCCACCGGCTTCTGGCTGCATCGATATTCGGGCGCCGACCTCCGAGGTGCAGCAACTTCATGGATAACGCAGAAAATGCTCTCCTTCCACCCCTGCGCCAGCGGCTGGGTGAAGTTGCCGCGCTCTTCCTCCGCCTCGGCATTACCGGCTTTGGCGGGCCGGCCGCCCATATCGCGATGATGCACGACGAGGTTGTCAAGCGCCGAAGGTGGCTGACTGACCAGGATTTCCTTGACCTGCTCGGAGCGACCAACCTCATCCCCGGACCGAACTCGACTGAGATGGCCATCCACATCGGTTATCGTCGGGCGGGCTGGCTGGGACTCATTCTCGGCGGCGCGTGCTTCATCCTGCCCGCCATGCTCATTGTGCTGGCCCTGGCTTGGGTCTACGTAAACTACGGCGCGACACCAGCCGCAGGCTGGCTGCTCTACGGCGTCAAGCCCGCCATCATCGCCATCGTCGCACTTGCGATATGGGATCTTGGCCGTAAGGCGCTCAAGGGACCGCTGACCCTGACGGTCGGGCTGGGTGTTGCAGGGGCGTATTTTCTCAATATCAGCGAGATCGCGTTGCTGCTCGTTGGCGGCCTCATTGTGATGATCGGCTTGAACCTGCGGCGCACTCGGATCGACCGCGGCGCAACGGTCCTGTTTCCGTGGACGGCCGCCAATCTTGGGGTGGCCGCCGCGGCAGTTGCGGCGCCGTTCAGTCTTGGCGTGCTCTTTGTCACGTTCCTTAAAATCGGCTCGCTGCTATACGGCAGCGGCTACGTGCTCCTGGCCTTTCTGCGTTCCGAATTTGTCGTGGGTCTGGGTTGGCTCACTGATCGCCAGATTCTCGATGCCATTGCGATCGGGCAGGTCACTCCGGGGCCGGTCTTCACGACCGCCACCTTCATTGGATACGTCCTGGCCGGCGCGCCAGGTGCGTTGCTCGCGACGTTGGGCATCTTCCTGCCGTCGTTCGTCTTTGTCGCGATCAGCAACCCCTTCATCCCGCGCCTGCGCAAGTCCACCTGGGTGAGCGGCCTGCTGGATGGGATAAACGCCGCCTCGATGGGGCTCATGGTGGCAGTCACCGTCCAGCTCGGTCAGGCCTCGCTTGTCGATCCGCTCACCGTCGGGATCGGCCTCGTGTCGTTCGTCCTGCTCGCGCGTTTCAAGCTCAATGCGACCTGGCTGGTCGCCGGCGGCGCGTTGATTGGGCTGGCAGCAACTCAGTGGCGTTGATGACTTATGACCATTTGAATCGACATCACCCGGGCCGGTGTGCGCCGGCCCGGGGGATGTCGATTCAAAAACACCAAAACGATTGACGAGTCAAACTTGGCGCAACGCTACAACCACATCCGCGACATTCGTCCCGGTTGGGCCGGTCAGGATCAAATCGCCCAGGGCGGCGAAGAATGGATAGCTGTCGTTGCGGGTGAGCGCGGACCGCGCATCCAGGCCGAGCGCTGCCGCGCGTGGCAGGCTGCTGGCATCCGCCCAGGCCCCCGCCGCGTCGGTCGGCCCGTCGGTGCCGTCGGTGCCAAAGCTCGCCAGGGTCAATCCGGGGGACGGCCTTTCGCTGAAGGCGATGGCGGCGGCCAGGGCCAGTTCCTGATTCCGCCCGCCTTTGCCATTGCCGCGCAGAGTAACGGTCGTCTCGCCGCCATAGATCCGGGCCGTGCCTGGCGGCGCGGCGCGCAGGTCGGCGATGATGCGGGCGGCCACATCCCGGGCCTCGCCACTGAGCGCGGTCGTGACGACCCGGGCGGCATACCCCTGGGCGGCTGCGGCTG
>JBDSIP010000440.1:0-5156 GCA_039917915.1 Thermoflexales bacterium | reverse complement strand
GGCATATCGTTTCAGGAGTAATCGAAACCATGCGCATCCTAAGGAACCTCGCTCGCCAGGGCTGGACGTTTGCCGTTCTCGTCCTGGCCGCCGTCGCCCTGTTCTATCTGGCCTACAGCCTGAGCGGGGCGAACATCGGCGCGCTGATGGCGGCCGGCGTGGTCTTCGGCGGTCTGGTCACCCTCTTTGCCGCGGCGCGCCAGACCCGCAAGCAGCCCGCGCCCAGGGTGACAACCACGCTCGTGACCCCAACCGTGCTGGTCAGTGAAATCCGGGCCGCGGCGCTGGTCAGCCTGGGCCAGATCGGGACCGTCACGATCAAGAAGGAACGCGACAAGACCGCCGCGGCAGATTCGATGATCGCCGGGTTGCGCAATCGGATGCTGGGCGAGGAACTCGTAATGGACGTGGGCGTGCGAATCGTGGCGGGGGTGAACCTCAAGCACCTGGGCGAGGATGACGTGCGAATCGACGGAAACAGCGTCAGCATCACGCTGCCGCCAACCAAGGTGCTGATGGTCTACGTCGACGAGTCATTGACTCGGGTGGTGGAGCGCAAGAAGGGCTGGCTGAGCAGCCACGACATCTCGTTGATGGATGCGGCGCGGCGCGAGGCGATGGACGCGATGGTGACGGCCGCGATTGAAAAGGGTCTGTTTCAGCGGGCCGGTCAGCAGGCCGCGGCGACGGTGGCAGCGCTCGCGCGCGGGCTGGGCGTCGAAAACATCAGCGTCAGCGCGACGCTCCCGCCGATTGGTCAGCACTTCGAAGAGTTGCAGGATCCCGAGTTGATCGCCAAGCTCCGGGCCCTGCCGGATGTGGTCACCCCGCGCGAAGACCAATTTGACTTATGAAGTTGAATCGCGTTGGAGCTTTGGAAAGTTGAAGCTCATGATCGTTGGAGATTAGGCTTTAGCCTAATGCCACTAAGAATCATGAGACATTAGGGGGATGAAAAGGCCCGCAGTTGGAAAGACGCGTTTGGGATGTATCGCCTGTTGTTCGATCGCGAGTGGATGATCGCCCAAATCGCGGCTATGACGGACGAAATGGGGAAGCCGGTGCGGCTGTATTGGCGCCTTTACACGCCACTCATTACGCTTTGGGGAATGCTGTATCAGCGGCTAAACGCAGATCATGGTGTTGACGCGGCCCTGCGCCATTTGTTGGCGGGCGGTACGGACGGACTGGACTCGGATGGTCGGGGCAGGAACAAGATTTCAGAAGGCGCGCAGTCAGATAGCACGTCTGCCTACGCGCAGGCTCGAGGGCGGTTGCCGGTAGGCTTGGTGGAAGCCGGTCTGAGTCATGTGCATGTGAAGGTGACGGAAATGATGGGTGACGCCGGGATGTGGCGCGGGCACTCGATTCGGCTTTTGGATGGCACAACGTATCGGATGGGGCCGCAAGGCGACTTGGCAGCCACCTTTGGACAGGCGAAGAACCAACATGGCAAGAGCCACTGGGTGATTGCCAAATCCATGGCGGCGTTCGACTGGAAGACCGGATGCGCGATTGGGCACGCCGAGGGTCCGGGCGAGGCGGGCGAAGTGGGGTTGGTGCACGGGGTTCTCCAGAAGGATACCCAGCCGAACAGCGTGTATTTGATGGATCAAGGGCTGGGGGTGTATCGGGTGGCGCAGTCTGCGCGCGCGAACGGACAGCACGTATTGATGCGGATGCAGAAGATGCGCGCGTTGGCGATGCTAAAGGGATCGGGCCACGCGGAACTGGGCAATGGAGATGAAGCGAAAGTAATGTGGCGGGCCGGAGGTGTTAGGACAGAGCCAGGCCTCAGTACAGATCCGATCGCCGGCCGCCTAATCTACCGGCGCATCGAAACACCAGGATTCAGGCCTCTGGAGATCTATTTGTTCACAACGCTCTTGGACGCCAAGAAGTATCCGCAGCAGGAGCTTGTCGAAATCGCCGCCAGACGCTGGCAAGTTGAGCCCAACTATCGGCACATTAAGACCGACATGGGAATGGACGATTTCAAGGTGAAAAGCGCCGAGATGTTTCGGCGTGAACTCGCCGTCGGGTTGCTAGCCTACAACCTAATTCGCGCACTGATGGCACAAGCCGCGAAGAATGCTGGAATCGCGCCGTTGCGCCTAAGTTTCACCAGGTGCATGGGCAGAATCGTCGACGTTTGCACTATCGGCGTCCCCGATTGGGTGCGCACTAACTTCCCCTCCGTGCTCGACTACCTGTTGGGACGCCTCGAAAAATGCGCATTGCCAAATCAGCCCAACAAAGTTAGGCATGAACCCCGCGCGGTTCGACGAAAACCTGCCGTCTATCCCTCGCTCAAAGGTGACCGTGATGTGGCGCGCAGGCAGTTGCTGGATCCCGGAGCCACAATTTCTTAGTGGCATTAGGCTTTAGCCGGCGGCGGAACTTCGGGCTGCGACAGGGATTGCGATCCAATCCGCGAACCAAAACTCCAATTAATCGAAACGTGGTGTTCCGCCGCCGGCTAAAGCCTAATCTCCACGGGCGAAACGTCGTCCAGGAAGCCCGCCTTAACGCAGGCGGATCCTCGAGACCTCGCTCCCGTCAAAGCCGATCGAGCGGTAAAACTCCTGCGCGCTGGGGCTGGCCCGGGTGAAGTCGAGCAGAAGCTGGCTGGCCCCGCGTTCGCGGGCGCTGCGCGTGCCGATATCGAAGAGCGCGCCACCCACCCCACGCCGGCGGTACTCGGGCTCGACCACCATCGCATCCAGCCAGGCCCGGGTCTCGTTCAGCCCCTCGAGCAGCGACACCGCCACAAATCCGATGACGGCCGTCCATTGGCTGGCAGCCTGATACTCGGCCGACTCGGCCACAAACACTTCGAGCGTGCTGCTGTCGCGCAGGCGGGCAAAAGCGCGCTCGCGGGCGATGTCGCTCATCCGGGTCTGGGCGGGCATGTGCGACATGAGTTCGACGATCCGGTAATGGTCGCCGGGCTCGGCCTTGCGCACGGTAACGTCGGGCTGGAGATGGGCGGCGGCGCCAGCCAGGCCCGGCTCGTGACGTTGCAATAGCCAGCGGGCAAGGACCTCGCGGTGGGTGCGAAAGGCGATGACGGGCAGATCCGCAGGCAGGAAAAACGCGGCCTCGCTCGCGTCGTCGCCAGCCTGAAGGTCGGCCGGGTTCGTTGGACGGGCCAGATAGAAAATGATCAGCCCGCTCCGGGGCGGGCCTTCTGGAAATGAATACACCCCGAACAGCTCATCCAGCTCGATATTCAGCCCGGTCTCCTCGCGCGCCTCGCGCACCGCGGCGTGCTCGACGCTCTCATCGGCCTCAATAAAGCCGGCCGGGAGCGCCCACTGGCCCTGGTGGGGCGGATGACCGCGCCGGATCAGGGCCAGCTTGCCCTCGTGCTCGATCAGCACGCCAACACCCGGAACCGGGTTCTGATACTGGACGTAGCCACAGGCGGGGCATTTCAAACGGGGCCGGCTGTCGAGATCCGTCTCGCGCAATTCAGTCCCGCAGCGCTGGCAAAACATGACACCTATAATTCTCGCATGAAGCAACCGCGTCCGCCGACGGACACGCGCAAGGAGGCGCGCCAGTTCGCGCACAGCCTGCTGATCATGACATTGCTCACGCTCGTGGTCGGCGGCACGGTCCTGGTCGCCCTGGGCTACGGCGGCCCGATAGCGCTGGCGAGCTTTCTGTGTCTGGCGATGGGTGCCGTTATGCTCCTCGCACTCTGGCTGATTCTGACCGCGGTCGAGAAGGCGGTCGAGTGACGGTCCAACCATGACAAAACAACCTGGCCCGCGGCTGGCCATCGGCCTGCTCGCCGCGCTTGCGCTCAGCGCCTGTTCGGGGGACTTGAATCCGATCAACCGCATGAATCGGGCGAGCGCCGGCGGCGCCCCGACCGCGCCGGCTGTCCCGCTCGATCTGCCCGTCAGCACCCAGAACCAGCTGGCCGACTTCGACGCGGCGTTGCGTCTGATCTCCGATCGTTACATCGATCCGCGCGCGCTGGAAGGCAGGACCAGCGCGCTCCGCGAAACGCGGGCCGCCGTGATCAGCGGAATGACCGACGAGGCCTTCGCCGCGTCACTGCGCCAGGTCCTGAGCGGATTGAACGACTCCGGAATCGAGCTGATCACCGCGGCCGATCTGCAAACCGAGGTCGCGCCAGGCGGACTGGGCATCTTTATCGGGCCGCCTGAACGCGGCGCCGAGCGCGCACTGGCTTTGTCGGTTGGGCCGGGATCGGCCGCCGAGCGGGCCGGGCTGCGCGCCCACGACGCGATTGTCCGGATCGACGGCCAGCCAGTTGGTTTGGCCAGCACGGCCGAATTGCGCCGCCGCCTGCGCGGCCCGATCGGATCAAAAGTCACCCTCGCGGTGATCTCGCCCGGCAAAGCCGTCCGCGAGGTCAGCATCACCCGCGCCGCGCTGAGCGCCTCACCGGCCGCCCAGGCGTGGGCATTGCCCGGCACCAACCTGGCTTATCTGGCGCTGTCGCCCGCCGATGCCGGGAGCGCGGCCGAGATCCTCGCGGCGACCCTGCGCGGGTCGGGGCGCCAGCCGCCTGAAGGCCTCATTCTTGACCTGCGCACCATGCAGTCGCCAGCCTTCAACACCTATGAGGTCGCCGAGTTGTTCGCCCACGGCAGCATCGGCGCCATCGTCGAGCGCGGCGGTCGTCAGAAGATCGAGATCACCGGCAAGAACGTGGGCGGGTCGCAGGAAATGCCGCTTGTGATCCTCGTCGGCGACCAGACCCGCGGCCCAGCCGAGAGCCTGGCCGGCCTGCTGCAGGATTTGGGTCGGGCCAAGGTCGTCGGCGCGCGCACGCCCGGTCGGACCGAAGTGTTGGCGAACGTCGCGCTGCCGAGCGGCACGATGGCCCTGACCTTTCCCTCCGGCGATGTGCGCGGGATCCACGATAACGGCTGGCACGCCGGCGGCGCAGCGCCAGGCATCCGGCCCACCATCCTGATCGACAAACGCTTCGAGGACTACACCGACGACAACGATGAGATGCTGACTGCCGCGATCAAGGCCTTCGGCAGATAAGCGCTTCATGCGTGAACCGTCATTTTGTAGCGGGCGCGGCTTTTTGCAGGAGAAGGGGAGAAAGGGAGATATCAGGTTTCCCTCCCTTTCTCCTGTTGCATGAGCCTAGGCCGCTGAAAAAT
>JBDSIP010000439.1:0-4518 GCA_039917915.1 Thermoflexales bacterium | reverse complement strand
CGTCCGGGAACCCTGGGAATTCAACCTCGTCCACCTGCCCGAGGCCGAGCACGTGCCGATGGGCGACATCTACGGCCTGACGGCCGGATACGACAAGTCGGCCGACTACGTCATCGTATGCCACCATGGCGTGCGCAGCGCCAGCGTGTGCGGTCTGCTGATGTCGTTCGGGTTCAAGCGTGTGCGCAATTTCGCCGGCGGCCTGGACGCCTGGTCAAGGATGGTCGATCCCAGTGTCGCGCGCTATTGACCGCTTGAGCCGCCTCGCCGCCATCGGTCTGGCGATGCTGCTCGGGTTGGCTCCCGGCGCGGCGGCCGCCCAGAATCCGACGCCCACGCCACCCCCGCCGGCGAGCGTGCGGAACGCCCAGATCGCGCTGCGCAACATGTCGGTGGCGCAGAAAGTCGGGCAGCTTTTTCTCATTCAATATGAAGGCGATGACACGTCGGCGTCGTCCGACATCGCCGATCTGATTTCGAACTACAAGGTGGGGGGCGTGCAGCTCAAGGCGTCCCGCCAGAATTTTGCCAACGGACCCGACGGCCCGCGCCAGGTGCTGACCCTCACAAACCGCTTGCAGGCCCTGGCCACGTTGCCCGGATCCGCCGCCTCGACGTCTGATCCAGCCACGGGGCTGCCGGCCGGCCAGCCCCAGCCTGCCAAACCGTCCAACTACATTCCTCTCTTCATCGCGATTGCGCAGGATGGCGACGGATGGCCCTATTCCGAGATTTCCCATGGTCTCACGCCACTGCCGAGTGAAATGGCTCTGGGCGCGACGTGGAAACCCGAACTGGCCGAGGCGGCCGGCCGAACCGAAGGATCTGAACTTACCCGGTTGGGCATCAACCTGCTGTTTGGCCCGATGCTCGACATCGCCGACGCGCCAAAGTCCGGTTCGCCGGGCGACCCGGGTGTGCGGGTCTTTGGCGGCGACCCCTACTGGGTGGGCCGTTTCGGGGCGGCGATGACCAAGGGCTTGAAGTCCGGGAGCAGCGGCCGGCTGGCCGTGGTGGCGACCCGTTTTCCAGGTTTGGGCGCATCGGATCGGAATGCCGAGGATGAAGCCCCCACCGTACAGCGCTCAATGGAGCAACTGCGCCAGGCCGAGCTGGCGCCGTTTTTTGCCGTCACCCAACCGGACAGTGAGTCGGGCGCCGTCGTGGACGGCCTGCTGATGTCGCATGTCCGCTTCCGCGGCCTGCAGGGGAACCCGCGCGCGGTCACGAATCCGATCAGCCTGGATCAACAGGCGCAGAAGGAGTTCATGTCGCAGAAAGAGCTCGCCACGTGGCGCGCGGCGGGTGGTGTGACCTTCAGCGACGCGCTTGGCGCGCGGGCCGTGCGGCGTATTTACGAGACGCCGGACGCCCCGTTCAATGTCCGGCTCATCACCCAGAACGCCTTCCGGGCGGGAAACGATGTGCTGACCCTGGGCGCCTTTGGGCAGACCAACGCCTGGGCCGAGCAGCGCGAAAACATCAAGGCCGCCATCCGCTCGTTTCAGGAGCGCTATCTCATCGATCCGGCATTTGCGACCGATGTCGACACCGCCGTCGTTCGTATTCTGGCCCTCAAACTGAAACTGTATGGCGACCGTTTCCCCGCGTCCGCGACGAACGTGGATCTGGACGTGGCCGGCGCCATCAAGCCGAATACAGAACTCGCCGCCAGCATCGCAAAGGAAAGCGTGACGGTGCTCTGGCCTGGCCTGCGCGACCTGCCATCGGCGCTCCCGGCCGCGCCCGGGCCAAATGACAACATCGTCTTCCTGACCGACGACCGGCAGCTGCGCGAGTGCGCGAAGTGCGCGGCCTATCCCGCCATCCCGACCAGCGCCTTGCGCGATATCGCGCTTCGGCTCTACGGTCCGCGCACAACCAATCAACTCAACCCGGCCCGGGTGCAGGCGTTTTCGTTTAGCGATCTCGGCAATCTCGCTGCCAGGCCGGCGGCCACGCCCACACCGGAACCCACTGTCACCGGCACACCCAGGGTCGCGGGAAGCACGCCAACCCCTGGCGCGCCAGGCGCGCAGGCGGCCATAGACGCTGCCAACTGGATCGTCGTATCGATGATCGATTTCGATCCCAAGGCCTCGAGCACGGTCCAAATCTTCCGCGACTTCCTATCGCAACGAGCCGAGGCGCTTCGGGACAAAAAGATCGTGGTATTTGCCTTTGGCGCGCCCTATCACCTGGACTCAACCGAGGTCACGAAACTCACCGCCTACTTCGCGCTCTACCACCGCACCCAGCCCGCCCTGGAAGCGGCCGTGCGGGCCCTGTATGGCGAGTACGGCCAGGGCGCGTCGCCGGTATCGGTTTCAGCCATCAGCTATTCAATCGCCGAGCAGACCCAGGCCGATCCCAAACAGATCATCCCCCTCGTCCCGCTCGGGGCCACCGACGCATCGACCCGGACCGTTGGAACGCCCGCGCCGTTGTCGCCCCGGCTGAATGACACGCTCCGCGTGCGGGCTGGACCGATCCTGGACCGAAATGGCCGGGTCATCCCGGACGGCACGCCGGTGCAATTCATTCTGGCTTATCCCACCGAAGGTGTGCGCGAGCCGCAGGAGCGGCGGGTCGCGTCGCGAAATGGCTATGCCGAGGTCAATATCACCTTCGAACGCAAGGGCAAACTGCAGATCAGCGCGAGGACGGACACTGCCCGCCAATCGGATTTGATCGAGGCCAACATCAGCGATGCGGCGGGCGAGGTCGTGGTGTCGCGCCCGACGCCCTTCCCGACCGTCACCAGCGAGCCGCCTCCGACCGTGACCCCGCGCCCGACCGAGACCGCCCTGCCGCCGCGGCCCACGGCCACGCCGCCGGCCGCTCCGCCCGCTCGAAGCACGTTGCTCGCCGGATTCGGATTGACCCTGATGATTCTGTCCGGGCTTGCGCTCGCCGCAGCCCTGCTCTGGCGGCTGCGCTCACCGACCGCTTCTGAAGCGTTGATCGCTCGGAATACGCTGTGGAGCTGGACGACGGGCTGGGTGGCCTATGTCGCATTTGGCCTGCTCGCGCCCGCAACCACGCTCGCTGGATCAGGCTGGGCGTTAGCGACCGGGATCGCGGTCGTGGCGGCTGTCATCACGCTCATCGCGCTGTGGCGCGCCCAGCTTGGGCAGACGGTGACGAATCGGACGCACGCGACCGCCGGAAGGTAACTCTCATGAATGCCATCAAACGATTCTTCTCAACACTTCTCACCCCAGCGCCGCCGGCCGGGGCGGCAAACTCGCTGTACTACTACGTTCGTGGTTCCAAATGCGGGGCCATCACCCGGGTCCGGATCAACCGGGCAAATGATCTCAGCCGCGACGATGACGGCGTGTCGTTTATTGTGCGCAAGGGCATCGTCGATGAGGTGTGCTTCGGGCGGGTGGAAATCACGATCCGCTACGACAGCAGCTACAAGGAAACAGGCCGCGAAATCGAAGGCGGCGAATTTGTCACCGCCGCCGACCATCAGGCATGGACTGCAGCGCAGGCCTCGACGGCTGGTGTGGATGGGGGTGGTTTGGCATGAAACGAATTCTCGAAAGCTCGAGATATGTCGTCCTGATCGCGGTCATCTCGCTGCTCGTCGCGGCAATCGCGACATTCCTCCTGGGGGCAACCCAGACGGTCTTCCTGGTGAGCCGATTCGTCACCGCGCCATCGGACGCCGGGTTGATCGTGGCCATTGTGCAATTGATGGATATGTTCCTGCTGGGAACGGTCCTGCTGGTCTTCGCCCTGGGCCTGCATGAGCTGTTTGTTCAAAAGCTTGAATTGCCTGCGTGGTTGGTCATTGATGACCTCAAGAAGCTCAAGAGCAAGCTCAGCGATGTGCTTATCCTGATTCTTGCCATCAAGTTCGTCGAGAAGATGATCGACACGAAGAGTGCCCAGGACACGCTCATGACCGGGATCGGGGTGGCGGTCGTGATCGGCGGTCTTGTGCTCTTCAACTACGCGTCCGCAAAGGGAGCCGAGTAACACTGCTCAGAAACGGGCGCCGCTATGCCGCGGCTATGAGACCAGGCCAACGCTCGGGCGCGCCGCGATAGAGACCCTTCGCTTCGCTCAGGGTGACAGGCTGGATGCCGTCGCGCGCCAGTTTCTGCCTGCCCTTTCGGCTGCGGCGGTGCGCCACCCAGGTCTACAGCCGCATAACTATCTGGCGATCTCGCGAGAGTCTTCCGCATACGCTCGGACTCGGTCGCGGAGCGACCGTATGACGATAGCCGTGGGGTTTCAACCCACGGCGCTTCGCGCGGGCGGGGCGTCGCGGGAATCACGTCGCGCCGGGACGCGTGAATTGCATTACGCCGGCAATTGAGACTCGAGCTCCGCGGGTTGAAACCCGCGGCTACCATCGCTGTCGCTCCGCGACGGCATTAAGCTACGCGCGAAACAGAGATCCGCGGGTTGAAACCCGCGGCTACCAGCATGCCGTCGCTATGCGCGAAACGGCCTCAGGGCTTTTTGCGGGTCAGGCTTGCTCGTTTGACAATTCCGCGGCCA
>JBDSIP010000438.1:0-2714 GCA_039917915.1 Thermoflexales bacterium | reverse complement strand
GCCCAGATGACACGCAGATGGGTAGAGGAGATGGGCTTCGGTTTGTTTGCCGCTCCCGGTTTCGAATCGCAGACCGTCACCGTCGTCGCGAATACCCGCGCCATTGACGTGGGTGCGCTCAACAAAGCGCTGGCAGCGCGCGGGCTGAGCATTGCCGACGGCTACGGCGGCCTCAAGGGCAAGACCTTCCGGATCGCGCATATGGCCGATACGACCGAGGCGGAAATGCGCGAACTGTTTGCCGCCATGAACGATTACCTGAGCCATGTCTGATTTTGCGCACTCGGCCGCTTTTGATGTCCGCGACTACGAATGCGATCTACAGGGCATCGTCAACAACGCCAACTACCAGCACTATCTGGAGCACGCGCGGCATTTGTATCTTCGCGAGCTCGGGATCGACTTCTCGGTATTGAGCGCGCGCGGGGCGAATCTTGTCGTCATACGGGTCGAGATTGACTACTTGTCGCCGCTACGCAGCGGAGAGTCATTTACGGTCCGCAGCCGTATTGAGCGGGTGTCGCGGGTGCGCTTTGTCTTTATCCAGGAGATCGACCGGGCCGATCGCAGTCCGGTGGCGCGGGCGAAGATCTTCGGCGCAACCATGGACGGCGCCGGACGCGCTACCCGTCCTCCTCCGGAGGTCAACGCGGTCATGCCGCCAATAGCCTTGACCTGACAGGTGGTTGCGGATCCGTGCTCACCTGTCAGGTCACTCCGTGATCTGACCTGACAGGTGGCAATCGCTGCCTATGCGAAAGACCGTTTAGGGCGACATTTGCTGCATCAGATAGCCCAGTCGAATCTTCGCGTTGGCATACAAGTAGTCATTCCCGACCAATTGTGACAACTCGCCCGACATCTGCAGGTCCGCGATCGCCGCGCTCCGGTCGGGCAATCCCTCGTAGGCTGACGCGCGCAAGTAGTATGGGATCGGATCCTTCGGCCTGATCGCAATCACCCCATTCAAGTCCTTCAGCGCCAGATCGTATTCCACAGCCGCCAACCACACCTGCGATCGTTCAAGGAGAAAGTCCGCCTCGCCCAATGCCGCCCGCGCCTGGGCGTATGCCGCGCTGGATTCTGCGCTGCGCGTGACCGGAAGCATTGCTCCCTGCCAGATCAACAACGTTGCATTCGTCGGCGAGAAAGCAAGTCCGGTTTCGATCGCGCCAAGCGCGGCCGCTGGATTTCGCTTCTGCGCCGCTCCCTGCGCCGCGCTCACAGCGTCCCGGATTGGATCCACTGGGAACAGGGTCTCCCGGAAAACATAGCCCAGCCCAAGCATCAACAGGATCGACGCCAACGTGCTTCCCGCTACGATCAGCACCCGCCGTTGACGGCGCGCCGCGATGGCATCTAGCTGCCAGCTTGCTTCTTCGGCGTCCACGCCCAGTTTTGCGCGCAGCGACCGAAAGCGTTCTCCGCCGCCACAAAACCGCACCACCTGGGTGGCCGCCCGCTCCAACCGCGCCCCGAAATCCTCATAGCGCGAGCGTTCCGACCGCACATCGGTGCCGGCCTCTTCCTGATACAAGAGCATCTCGCGCGCCCGCGCAAAGTCCTTTAGCACGCCTTCCACCGTGGCGCGTGTCAGGCCGCCTTCACCCTTCTCGAGCCCATCCAAAGTCGCCCGCAACGCGTCCGCGTCGTTGAGCTGGTCGTGTTGCTGCTGCAGTTTTCCCACGCCTGGATTGTACTGTCCGGGCGGGCCTAGAATACCCGGATGGATCTCACGCCTCACACGCCCGAAACGACCCGCCTGCTTCAGGACCTTTTGCGTATCGACACAACCAATCCACCCGGCAATGAGACGCCGTGTATCGACTTCATCGCCCGAACACTGGCCGAACAGGGTATTGAATCGACCGTCATCGAGAGCGCTCCAGGCCGCGGTAATCTGGTGGCCCGACTCAAGGGCGATGGCACGCTCCCGCCCATCCTCATCTTCGGCCACGTCGATGTCGTACCTGCGGAAGCCGAACAATGGCAGCGACCACCGTTCAGTGGCGACCTGCATGATGGCGTCATTTGGGGACGAGGCGCAACCGACATGAAACATATGGTCGCGATGGAGATGATGACGCTCATGCAGCTCATGCGCGAGGGCGTCGGCCTGAAACGGGATGTCATCTTCATGGCCAACGCCGACGAGGAAACCGGGGGTGTGATGGGCGCGGGCTTCATTGTCCAGAATCACCCCGATCTCATCAGAGCCGAGTATGCCCTGACCGAGGGCGGCGCGTCCAGCATCGAACTCGAAGGCCGCAGCTTCTTTGTGTGCAGCACAGGCGAGAAAGGTTCGGCCCGCTTCACGTTGCGCGGACGGGGAAAACCCGGGCATGCCTCCCAGCCGCGCTTGGACAACGCAATCCTGCCACTTGCCATCGCGCTGCAGCGGATCATCGAGACGCCCCTGCCCCTTCACGTCACGCAGACAACCCGGGCGCAAATCGAGGCGCTGGCCTCAGGCGTGAGCGCGGGAACGGCCGAAATGTTGCGCGCGCTGCTGGACCCGGAGACGCATTCGGATGCGCTGGCCGAACTTCCGCTCCCGGAACCCGTCAAGCGCCGGCTTAATGCCGCCTTTCGGAACACCGCCACGCCGACGATACTGCAGGCAGGCAGCAAAATCAACGTCATCCCCGCGGAGGCCACCGCGCAGGTGGACTGCCGGGTCCTGCCGGGTACGACTCCAGAGTCGATCGCCGCTG
>JBDSIP010000437.1:0-3352 GCA_039917915.1 Thermoflexales bacterium | reverse complement strand
CTGCGGAATTGTCCGCCAAGGCGGCGAGGTTTGGCACTTTCTTCAGAGCAACCTTTTTCGACAGCAGGGAAAATGGTTCAATCGCAACCAGATACGAAAAAAGGAAGCCTATGCCAGGCGCGGCAGCTCGCCCGTGAATTTCTGGGAGGCCGGGGTCTACATCGATTCGTTGGACGGATTCCTGAAACGCGGCTCCGACTATCACCGGAAAGCCTGGCCAACGATCAAAGTCTTCCGACCCCTGTAGGGCGAATGGATCGCGCACAATCAATTGGGGCCAATCATGGACGCGCGATTCAGTCTTGTTGAAGTTGAGTATTTCCGCCTGAAGGGCGAAATGGCCGCCGGCAGACTTGCCCCGGAGCAGTTCGAGCGCGCGCTGAAATCCATGATGGTCGAGCACGATGGGCGTTATTGGATCATCGGAGCCAGGACAGACAAGTGGTATGTCCACACCGGGCAGGAGTGGCTGCGGGCCGAGCCACCCGGCGACCTCTTCCTGTTCCGGGTCGCGGAGGTGTTCTTCCTGAATGATCGCGGGACGATTGCGACCGGGCGGGTTGAGCGCGGTCGGATAGGCGTTGGCGAAGCTGTGGCGTTGATCGGCTTCATGGGGTCGCGGACAGTCGTCGTCACGGGCATCGAAATGTTCAGCCGGGCGCTGCACCAAGCAAGCGCCGGGGAAAACGTCGCGCTCATCATTCGTGACCTGCCTCCACAGGATATTGAGCCCGGGATGGTGCTTGCCGCGCCCGGTTCGGTCCACGGACCTGTACTATTTGAATGCGAAGCGAGCATCCTGGCGCCACAGGTTGGTGGTCGTCAATTTCCGTTGCGCACCGGCGACCGACTCGCGCTTTCCATTCGTGGGCAGGATGTCCCGTGTCAGATCAGCCTTGCCACCGGCGCAAGCGCCATGGCCCCTGGCGAGGTGCGAAAGGTCGGAATCTGGGTCATTCTGCCGCCGGCGTTGTCGCGGGGCGATAGCATCTTCCTAAAAGAGGCCGGACGAATCGTCGGAACGGGCATCATCACCTGACTGCGCGATTGTCGCCGGTGCGTTTGTCGCCCGCTACAAGTCCAAATCTGGGCGGAGATCGCGGCATTTGGCAGTCAGCTTCTCGATCAGGTTGCGCCGCTGGCAGAAAAGAACCTGCTTCAGCGCCTTGGTGCGCTTACCGTCGCCGCCGAGATATTGATAGTCCACCTCCAGATCGGGGCCAGTGGTCGCATACCATGGCCCTTGCAAAGTCGTTTGACAGATTCGTGAATCCGACTCATCGTCGGCGCTTTGCCGCAAGCGGCTACTCGCCAGTGTCCAATTTCAGGGCCGGACGCGATGCGCCGACCTCTCACTTCTCCAAGCGGCTTCGCGGAATTGCGATTTTGTCGGTGCCATGACTCGCCTCCCCGCGCGAATGGACCGAATCGTACGAGTCGACTAAAATAGACGATATCAGGAGATGAGCATGCGAACCTACACTGCAAATGAAGCCAAGACCCGTTTTGGGGAGTTTCTGGATGATGCCCAGCGCGCGCCCGTGCGCGTGATGCGCCACGAGCGCGTCGTGGGGGTGCTGGTCAGCGCCCAGGACTATGACGCTATGCGGGCGTTCTACGCCAATCGGTTGCAGGCTACGCTGGACGAGGCGGCCGCCGCGGCCGCGCGCGCGGGGTTGACCCCTTCCGCGCTTGAGGCCCTGCTGGCCGATGAAAGCTGAACACACCGCGCGCCGGGTGGTAGTCGACTCCAACATCTGGATCAGCGCGGCCCTGAGCGTAGATGGCGCGCCCGCACGGGTGGCGCGCCGCGTGCTTTCCAACGGGTTGCCCGTGGTCACCTCCGAGACCTTCGCGGAACTGGAGGATCGGCTATGGTTGCCCAAGTTCGATCGTTACTTGAGCCTGGAGCTGCGCCGCCGGATTCTGCATGATCTGAATGCCGCCGCAATGTGGGTTGACGTTCCAGCCGACATTGCCGCCCAATCCCTTTGCCGTGACGCGGGTGACGATGCGTTTATTCACGCCGCGTTGGCCGCCCAGGCGCCCTGGCTCGTCACCGGCGACAGGGATTTGCTCGAGATGACGGGCATTGCCGGTCTGCGGATCCTATCGCCCGCCGATGCGCTGAACGATGCCGCGTTTCTGCCGGACTAGCGACACCTTGGTAACGGGTTGAAATAACCCCGGCGGGCCTTCACGCAATTCACCACCACCTGACGGCCCGAGTGAGACGGTCACATCCACAAAGCCGAGTTTGTCCTTCAGCATGCCCTGATCATCGTTCATGGCGAGATACAGGTTGCCCGTCGAAGACGCAGGCTTCGGCGTCGATGTGCGGATATTCCTAATGGTGTGTGTGAATTGCCTTCTCATCCTGTGAATGTTGGGGCATTGGAGGCGCGGGGATGATAGCACTCAGCGCGTATCAACCACACGGACGCCCGTGTTGGCGACCCAATCCAGGAGCGCCGCGGAAACAGTGTCGGCATCGTCACCCAGGATGTCATGACCGGCGTCCACCCGGATGGCGCGTGTATTGGCGCTCAGTCCGTCATAGAAACGCTGCTGGCCGCGCCATACCTTTTCAAGCGCCGCCGTCGTGGATTCGTCACAAGGCAGCCAGTCGCGCAGAGGCGAATTGGCGGTCACAATGATCACGGGCAGATCCGCCAGTCGGGCCGCGCGCAGCACCTGGCGTTCGCTTGCTGGGATATCGATTGCCTCGCTATTGGACGTTAACAGGCTGGTCAGCCGCCGGCGCACGCGCTCAATATCGGCCGGCTCGTCGGGCGCCGGATCCGGCAATGCCCGCAGCATTGCGGCCAGCGCGTCCGGGGCCAGTGGCTCTACCAGCGCGAGCGCGACGACGTCGCCAGGGTATTGGCCGGCAAACACAATCGCATTCATCGCGCCGAAAGAGTCGCCCACCAGCGCATACGGCGGCTCGATCCGGGCCTGGCGGAGGGCGGCCCGCAGATCGTTGGCGATATCGACGCTGGTCCGTGGCGCTGGCGCGGGATCGCTCATGCCACCCGGCACGTTGGCCCGGTCGTAGACGCACGTTCGCATGCTCGCGCCAGTCCGGATGATGAGCGGCAAGGCGGTTTCGCCTCGCGCGCCAAGCCATGACTCATAGATCAACGTTGGGCTTCCAGCGCCGTAACTCCAAAGATGAAGGCCTCTGCCGCCGATGTCGATGTGCGCTTCGAAGGGAGCGCTTACGGTGGAAGTTGGCGCGGGCCCGAGCGGAAGGCCGGGCGCTGCGCAGGCCGCCAACAGCAGACGAACAACGCCGGGGAAGATCACATTGCGCGGTTTAATTCTGGGCCTCCAGGCAAACGGGGATCAA
>JBDSIP010000436.1:0-5401 GCA_039917915.1 Thermoflexales bacterium | reverse complement strand
GTCTTTGAGTCCCATCAAATCGAAAGTTGACAGGCGTTGAGATTATACCGTCCGGCGCCGGAATTGCCCTGAAGTCGTGTCTGGGTTAGTATTCGCTCATGCGGTTGTGGATCGGGGCTGGATTTGGCGTGGCTTTGCTTGGGATGGGCGCCCTGATTCCCTTTATCGTGCCGACCCGTGACCAGATCGAGGTCATGGTCATTGCCCTGTTCTTTGAGGTTACGGGCGCAATGCTGATCTGGTCGGCGCTGAATGGGCCTGGGACGTCCCGCGCGGAACCCCGGACGATTCGTGACCGGGCGGGTTGGTGGGTGCTGGGGATGGTGTTGGCAATGGCTGGCCTTGGCCTGCCTTTGGCCCAGAGGACGGTGAGCGCGGATGGGCGTTTTCTGTGGATGACGACATTCGCGCCCATGGCGCTCATTGGCGTGGCGCTGGTCTGGCGGGAAGTCCCCGAACCCTGGAAGGATCGGCTGCGTGGGGCCGACGATGACGCCGCGCCGCCGGTCCGAAAGAAACCGGTCGCGCGATTGGGTGCGGGCAAATTTGCCCGGCGCGTTCTGCCCGTCGGGCTTGTGATACTTGCGGCAGCCCTGCTTGCGGCAATGCTGATCGCCCTGATCGCAACGGTCCTGATTGCCGGCCTGGCCCTGTGAAAAAAGCCGCCGCGCGGATCGATGTCGATCCGCGCGGCAAGGACGCGTCGACATGGCCGCCGTTTGGCGGCCACATTCGGCACAACGTCCGAATGCGATTCAAGCAGTTGCGCTAAGCGGCGGGCGCCTCAGGCGCGGGCGGGGCCGCGGCGTCAGCCTTTTTCCCGCGCGCGCGGCGGTCTTCGATGGCGGTCTCAACCCGCTCGCGGGCCTCGCCCACGATGGCGTCGGCCTTGCCGCGGGCCTCGTCGAGAATGCGCTCGGCCCGACGGCGCGAATCGGCAATCGTGGCGTCCGCGCGCTCGCGCGCGTCCTCAAGCACATCCTGGGCGCGATCGCGCCACTCTTCGCTCGTCTTGCCGATCACTTTGCGCGTCTCTTCACCCGTCTGAGGCGCAAGCAACAGGGCCGTCGCCGCACCGACCAGCCCGCCGATCAAAACTCCCGCGAAAAACGCGCCGATCTCGGCGCCCGAATCTTTGTCTGACATGTTGATATTCTCCTTTTCTTGGGTGCGTTACCGCTTCCGATTTTTGAATTTGGCGTTGAGCGCGTCGCCGGCGCCGCGCAAGCCTGCAATCCAACTGGCGATCTTGATCGTCGGTTTTGCGACATTGTCGCTGATCAGCATGGTCGTGCCGCGCACGCTGTTGACCGCCTGATTGACGTTGGTCAGCATCGGTTTGATCTCGTTGCGCAACATCATGATCAGCGCTTGGATCTGCCAGGTGAGGACCGCCAGGATGGCCCCGATCACAAGAGTGATCACGAGACCCGCAAAAGCTGCCACGATGATCACGATGTCGCGCAGGTTTGCCGTGCGCACCGGGTCATACACCAGAAACGAGAACACCAGCACCAGCATCACCGCGACGACTACTAAACCGCCAACGAGGGCGGCCAGCAGCTTCCAATTCGTCTTGGGTTTTTCGGCGATTGCGGGCCCAGAGTGTTCCGGCGAATCGGGTGTCGCCACCGAAGGCGTGGTGTCTGCGTTCATGATGTCCAAATTATAGCCTTCGACCCGCAAGCTAGTCGCCGCGGCGCCGGCCGCCGGTCAGGAGTGTAACGTAGTAGATCAGAGTCAGCAACGATTGGGCGGCCGCGGCGACATACGTCAGCGCCGCGGCATCCAGCACTTTCTTCGCCCCGGACAGCTCGTCCGGATCCAACGCATAGGTCCCTTCGAGCATCCGCAATGCGCGCCGGCTGGCGTCGAACTCCACCGGCAATGTCACCAGGGAGAACGTGGCGGCGACAAGAAACGTCGCGACACCAAGCCAGGCCAATGACTGCCCAATGGCGCTTCCAATTCCCACAATCCCAAAACCGACAAAGAACAGGATCGGACCCACCCACGCGCTCACCTGAACGGCCGGGACGATGGCTCCCCGCAGTTTGAGCGGCCCATAGTTCTCAGAATCCTGCATCGCGTGACCAAACTCATGCGCGACGACGGCCACGGACGCAACCGAGTTGGCGCGCGAGCTTTCGGATAGCCGCATGGTCTTGTCGCGCGGATCGTAGTGATCGGTCAATTGTCCGGGGATGCCTTCAATCCTGACCGTGACGCCGGTTTGGCGCATCAGCAGCTTGGCCATCTCAACACCCGTCACGCCACGCCCAACCGGCACCTTCGCGTATTTTGCGTAGGCGCTCTTCACTTTCCACTGCGCCCAGAGCGCAAGCGCGATCCCAGGCAGCGCAAAAAGAAGATACATCGGATCAAAGAACATTGGCTATCTCCCTGACGTCATTGCTTGCGTCAAAGGAGGCAGTATGCCCCGTGCGGATTGGATGAACATAAGACCAGCTTGAGCGCGCCGTGAGCGGCCGATCAGCCGAGCATGGCGCGATAGACCTGGTTGGTTTCCAGGGCGATCCGGCGCATGCTGAATCGCGCAACGGCCCGGTCCCGACCGCGCAGGCCGATGGCGCGGGCTGCGTCGGGGGAGGTCATCAGCTTACGCAGCCCATCCGAAAGCGCGCCAACGTCCCCTTCGGGAAACAGCGCGCCGGCGTCGCCAATCACATTCGGGATTTCGCCCGTGCGAGATCCAAGCACGGGGACGCCGCAGGCCATGGCCTCGATGAGGACCCGCCCAAACTGCTCGACCCAGTTGGGTCGACTGCGCGACGGCAGCACGAGCACGTTGAGGCCCTGATAAAACGCAACCATGGCCAGTGTTTCGAGGCTCCCCAGAAAGTGAGTGCGGGTGGCCATGCCCAGGCGCTCGGCCAGCGCAATCAGCCGCGCCTGTTCCGGGCCTGCGCCGGCAATCCGAACCTCGACATCCGTCAGCGGGGCGCAGGCCTCAATTAACGTGTCCACACTTTTTTCGGGATCTAGTCGCCCGGCGTAGCCCGCCACAAATCGGCCCGAATCGCGCCCCGCCTGCGGGCGATAGAGCTCCTCATCCACCCCAAACTGCGGCACGACGGTTGTCGGGCCGCGGTAACCCTTTGCGCCGATGACGGCGGCGGCGGCCGCGTTTCCAGCCAGCGCCCAACGTGCTTTAGTCATCACTGACTGCTCGAACCAGCGAAACGGCGGCGGGTAAGTTCGAGCCAGATTTTGCCAGGTGAAGAACAGCGGTCGCGCGCCGGCCGAGCGGGCCGCCCGGAACGCCAGCCAGGTGGCCAGGTTGTAAGGTTCTTCATCAATGTGGGCGATGTCCGGCCGCAGACGCCGGATCAATCCGCCCAAACCGCGATACCAATGCAGATGGAAGTTCCCATTCAGGGCGATGGGCGCGACCACTACCGCGTAGCCGCGGACATGGGCCGGCTTAAAGGTCGATACGCGGGCGCCCCAGCGCCAACTGGGCGGGGTGACGAGCGTCAGCTCCAGGTCGGGATCGAGCTCGGCCATGAGTTCGCACTTGCGCTGATAGGCGTCGACGACAAACGCCTTGGAGACCATGACCACCCGCATCGGCGCCATTATCCCCGGCCGGGCCCTACAATTGCCCGCATGTCGTTTCGGGCTCGCCTCCAGCCTGTGTTGCCCTGGCTTCCGCTGGCAATTATTCTGGTGGCTGGGGCGGGCCTCCGGCTCGATCGGATCGGGGAGTTGCCGCCCGGCCTGTATCGCGACGAAGCCTGGTATGGACTTGACGCGGTCGGCGTTCTCAACGGCCACCCGGCCGTGTATTTCGCGGCCAACAACGGTCGCGAAGGGCTCTTTGTCTATCTCCTGGCGGCTGCCATTTCGGTCCTGGGGCAGACCCCCGTGGCGCTACGCCTGACTTCGGCGCTTGTTGGAATCGCCACCCTCGGCGCCATTTATCTGGCGGGACGGGCATTCTTTTCGCACCGGATCGGGGTGCTTGCGGCAGGTGTGCTGGCGGGCACGTTTTGGCACGTGGCGTTGAGCCGGGTCGCCTACCGGGCCATTACCTTGCCGCTGATTGCCACACTCGGGCTGGCCCTGGCCGCGCTTGCATTGCGGGCAACTGGCCGGCGCAGGCAGGCCCTCGCGGTTGGCGCCGGCGTGGTGATCGGTCTCACGTTTTATACCTACACATCCGCCCCGTTTCTGGCGCCCCTGGTCCTGCTCGCGGCCGTCGTCATCTTTCTCCGCCGGCCAGCGGATCGGCGGGTGATCCTCATCATCGCCGGGGTGACCCTGGCGATGATGCTTCCCATGGCGATCTGGGCGCTGCGCCATCCCGATTTGTATCTTGCGCGAGCGGGCCAGGTGTCGATCCTGGTTCCGGAGATCAACAAGGGCGATCTACCTGGCGCGCTCTTGAGGGGGGTCGAAAAGACGTTGGGTATGTTCACCCTGGCGGGCGATCGGATCTGGCGGCACAACCTGTCGCTCCGGCCGGTATTTGAGGGTCTGACCGGGAGTGCGTTCTGGATCGGTGTCGCTGCGGCGCTGTGGCGTTTGTTTCGACCGCCGGGAGCGTCGCAGGCGGGGCGGGGCGCCCATGCGTTCCTGCTGCTCTGGCTCGGGGTTTTCCTCGTGCCCACGATGCTGGCCGAAGACGCGCCGCACTTTCTGCGCGCGATCGGGGCCCTGGTTCCAGCCTGCCTCCTCGCCGCAGTGGGAATCGAGGCGGGCCTGGCTTTTCTCTCGCGGCGCGGACTGTTGGCCAATCCATTCCGGAGGTGGGTGCCCGTTGGGCTTCCGGCAGTCGCCGCGGCGGCGATCGTCCTGCTCGGCGGAAACGCGACGCGACTGGACTACTTTGGGAACTATGTCGCCAATCCCATGACGGGCTATTGGCTCGAGGCGCAAAACACCGCGCTCGCGGCTCAGATCAACTCGGATCTGGCATTGGGGCGTGGGGTGCGGCTGGACGCGCGGCTTGCCGACAACAACCCGGCCCTGCGTTTCCTGGTTGCCGGGCTCGATCGCGCGGTGTTGGTGAGCGAAGGGTCACCGGGAACTGCTCCGAGCGGCAGCTCTTCCCTCATCGTGGATCCGAACCATCCGATCCCGCGGATGCAGGCGAGCCTGCCGATTGCCCGCACGCGCGTTCTTCTGGGCCCCCTGGCCCAGAATGATCTGGACACGGTGACTCGGCGCTCGTACGTCGCCTTTTTGAGTGAGGCGGTGCCTGAGTCGGGTGCGGCTCCCCGGGCGATGTTTGCCAATGGCGCGGCGCTTTACGGCGCTGATCTGCGATCGCCTTCGATCCCTGAGCGCGGAATCGAGGTGAGCCTGACCTGGCGCGCGGAGAAACCCATGCTTGCCGATGACGTGGTCTTCGTGCATTGGATACGGGCCGGGCGAC
>JBDSIP010000435.1:0-2647 GCA_039917915.1 Thermoflexales bacterium | reverse complement strand
CTCCGAAAAGAATCCGTTGGCATCTCAAAGCTGGGACGAACGCTTCTGGAATCCTGCGTTGAGCGTCGCTCACTTGTAAATGGAGATCACCTGTGACCCAAGTACCCGCCCACCCTCGCCAGACAATCTTCGCGTTTGCGTCCAATGACCTTCCCCCCGTGGATCAGGCAGGCGGCAAAGCGCTGGCCTTGATGCAGATGACAAACGCGGGCATGCCCGTCCCGGCGGGCCTTGTGCTGACGGTCGACTTCTTCGCGCCGTGGACGGCCAGGCTACGAGATACCCCGGAATGGGCGGCGCTGGCCAGCCCCGCCGCGGATGGGATTGGATCGGTGGCGCAAGCGCTCCAGGCGGCCTGTCATGCGCTGCGCTTCACCGATCGGCAGAAACACGAACTTGGCGGCGCGATGACGACTTTCCGCGAGGAAATTCGCGGGCGCCTGTATGCCGTGCGCTCCTCCTCACCGGATGAGGATCTGGACGGCGCGTCCTTCGCCGGCGGATACGAGACGATGCTGGGGGTGACGAGCGAGGGCATCGAAGCCGCCATCCTGCATGCGTTCACCTCCAGCTTCGATGAACGGGCCTTCCTCTACAAGCGGGAGCGTGGGTTCAGGCTCGACCAGCCCCGGATCGCCGTTGTCGTGCAGCAGCAGGTGGATGCCGACAGCGCCGGTGTGGCCTTTTCGCTGAATCCGATCAACAACTGCTTTGACGAGGCGGTCATCAATGCCAATCATGGATTGGGCGAATCCGTTGTTTCGGGAGACGCGGATCCGGATGTCTTCGTGGTGGACAAGCTCCGGGGCGAGATCATCGAGACCCGCATTGGCGCCAAACAGGCCATCGTCACCCTGAATTCCGCGGGCGGCGCCACTCGGTCCACCCGCCCCAGCCAGGCCGAAGCCTCCATCACGCCCGCCCAGGCGTTGGAACTGACCCGGTTGCTTGACAGGGTTGAGGCGTACTACAAAAAACCGGTGGACATTGAGTGGGCGATTGCGGGCGGGACGCTATTCCTGCTCCAGGCGCGCCCCATCACCACCTACCGGCCCCTGCCCGACGAAATGCTCACCGCGCCAGGACAGCCCAGGCGCCTGTATGCCAACTCCACCCTGATCGAGCAGGGATTGCAGGACCCCCTCTCCGTGCTGGGGACCGATTTCCTGAGCTACGTGCTGGACAAAGTGGGCGGACCCGTGGCCGAGGGCGCGATCGGGATCGATGGGGTGACCTTCACCGCGGGCGGGGGCTATTTCATGAACCTCTCGTTCGCGACGATGCTGGGCATGCGCAACGCGAGCCTTGCGCCGGGCAGCTTTGGCGACCCGCGCGTCCTCGAGATCCTGGACAACATCGACATGAAGCAGTACCTCGCCGGCCAACTCCCCCAAAAACTGAAGGCGCTCCGAGGCAAGATGATGTTCAACATGCTGCCGATGATGACCTCGGCGGTGAGCGCATATCTCACGCCGGATCGTATCCTTGACAAGTACAAGGCCGCCCTGCCCGCAGAAATCCGGCGGCTTGAGGCGGTGACAGGCGACGGTCTGTCCTTGCGCGCGCAGGCGCTTGAACTGACCGAACTGCTGCGATTCTTCTACGGCGAGCATGGCATTCCGATGATCCTGGCCGGGCAATTTGCCGAGCGGCGCATCAGGGGATTGTTCAAAGAGGAAGCGGCCCAGGCCCAGGATCACCTGATCTATCTCGGAATTTCGCTGCCGGGCAACAAGACGGCCGAGATGGGCGAGGCCCTGTCCGGTCTGGCGGCATCAGCCGAAATCGGCCGGCATGACCGCGCGGAGGATTTTCTGGCCGATCTGAGTGCGGGCCGGCTTTCGCCCGAATTCAGCGCGGCCTGGACGAATTACATGCGCGAATTCGGGATGCGCTGCCCAACGGAAATTGATCCCGCTACACCCCGTCCAAAGGAACAACCGGGCCTGCTGTTCGAACAGCTTAAGAACATGGCCCAGGCTGCGCAAGGCCGCGATTCGTCGCAGCCGTTGTTCGAGGCGGCTCGCGCCCGGCGTGAGGCGTCCTATCAGGCCCTGCTGGCGATGGCGCAGAAACGGGGCAACGGCAGGGCCCGCGCGCTGAAGAGGTATTACAAGACCTGGACGCTGCTGGGCGGCTATCGCGAAACGCCCAAGCACTATGTCATCAACGTGATCGACCTGTTTCGAGGCCGGGCCCTGGCGTTTGGCCGCGCGTTCGTATCTGCGGGGCGACTGGACACACCCGAGCAGATCTTCGATCTCAGCATCGCCGACATTGACCGGGCGGCCACCGATGCGGCGCTTGATCTGCAGACCCTGGCCCGCGAGCGGACGGCGCTCACCCACCAGATCAGGCGGAACAAGCAGGTCGTGCGGGTCATCGATTCACGCGGAAGAATCTTCTTCCCGCCCCGCAAGGCCGGCGCCGCGGGTGAGCTCATCGGCGTGCCGATCTCCCCGGGCCTCGTCCAGGGACGAGTCAAGGTGTTCCAGCACGCCACTGACAAGAAATTGCTCCCGGGCGAAATCCTAGTTGCCCGAGCCACCGACCCCGGCTGGACGCCGTTGTTCATCGATGCCCGGGGCATCATCCTGGAGATCGGCGGCGCGCTGCAACACGGCGCGGTCGTGGCGAGAGAATACGG
>JBDSIP010000434.1:0-5424 GCA_039917915.1 Thermoflexales bacterium | reverse complement strand
GCTGGCCCGCTGGGCGGCCCTGCCGGCCTATGCGCTCCTGACCGCCACCTTGCGGGTGGTTGAGGCGACTTCGCAGTTGCCCTTTGCGGCGATCCCGGTCTACGGCTTCGAGACGCCGGCGGCGCTGGGCTATGTCGTTGGGGTGGGTGCCTTGAGCGTCGTCAGCGCGCAACCGGCGGGTTTCCGCAAACGCCTGGGCGCCTGGCTGGGCAAGGTTGCCCGACCCGGGGCGATCGCCATGACGGTCCTGATCGGGTTGATCGTCGGCGGGGTGACGTTGTTGCAGCGGCCCGATGGACGTTTGCATGTCACCCTGGCCGGCACGGGCGCCTATATCCAGACGCCCGAGGGGCGCCAGATCGTATATGCCGGCGGGGGCGCGCTGCTCCCAGTGCTTGGCCGGGCGATGCCGCTGTTCGACCGCGAGATCGATCTATTCATCCTGCCCGATCGCAGTGACATCGCGCGCGGGATCGGCCTGCCGTATTTGCAGCGCTACCGGATCGGCGCGCTGGCCCAGCCGCCGCTCCTCGGCGGGATCGACGAGCCGACCGATATGCTCGACGCATGGAACGAAGCTGTAGGTTTATCCGTTGGACTTCACCGCGACACGCCCGCCGGGACGCGGATCGAGCTCGAGCCCGGGCTGACCCTTACCCTGGAGGCGCGGGCGGGCGGCGGCCTGCGCGCGCGGCTCGGCCATGGCCCAACGGTCTTCGAGCTGGCCGGATCGGGCGATCTGACTGTTGGCGCGCCAACGCCCAATGCCATCGTTTTTGCCGCGGGCCGCGCGCGCGATGCGCTGGCTGTCTTGGTGGCCGAGCCGCCGCGCTGGCTGGTATGGGCGGACGCCGGCGCCCCGCTGCTGGCGGGCGTCCCGGCCGCCTTCCGGGCCATCCGCCTGCGGGATGCAGGGGTGGTGGAGTTTGTCAGTGACGGAAAGACGGTCGTTCGCGTGAGATGAGGCGCGTGCGCCTCTGATTCATTGCCGTCGCGCCTTCCGTGAGCGTGCGCGTTCACTAGGAACACGGATCACACGGATGCGCACGGATTTCCACCGATGGATCAATAGAAATATCCGTGAAGTCCGTGCGCATCCGTGTAATCCGTGTTCCAAAGGCAACCGCAAATCCGTGGCGCGAATCGACGCTATGATTGCGATATGCGCGCCTCATCCCAACTGCTGGCCCTGATGCCGGAGCCTGATCCCACCGCGCTGGCGGAAACACTGGTCGCCTTCGCCAACAGCGACGGCGGGACGATCGTGTTGGGCTTTACCGAGGCCGGTCAGTCAATCGGGCGGATCATGCCCGAAGATGTCGAAAACGCCCTGCGCGCAGCGGCGGCGCGGACCGTGCCGCCCGTGCGCGCGTCGATCGAGTCAGCCGACACGGCCGGGAGCGCGGCGCCTGTGATCCGCGTCCCGCGCAGCGCCGATCTGCACGCGCTAACCGACGGGCGTGTGCTGGTTCGGGTTGGTGGCGATAATCGGGCGTTGGGCGGCGAGGAAATCCGGCACCTGGCCAACAGCAAGTCGGTCGGCGATTTTGAAGCCGAGACCGTGGCGGGCGCCAGCGTCGAGGACCTTGACCCGCAGATCATCGACGAATACATCGAGAAGCGCGAGGCCCGCACCCGCCGCAAACTCAGCAGCACCCGCGAACAGTTGCTCAGGGAAGTCGGTGCGTTGGACGCGCGCAGCCGGCCGACTGTGACCGGGGTGCTGCTGTTTGGGCGCAACCCGCAGGCCTTTCTGCCCCACAGCGGGGTGGTCTTCGTCAAATTTCCCGGAGTCGAAGCGCGCAGCGAGGAAGGCCGGGTGGGCTATGGCCGGCGCGAGGAGATCGGCGGCCCGCTGGCCCGGATCGTCGAGAACACCTGGCGGATCGTGTATGAGGAGATGCGCGTCGGCGCGGTGGTCAAGGGTCTCGAACGCCAGGAAGTGATGGAGTATCCCGAGACGGCCGTGCGCGAAGCGCTGGTCAACGCGGTCGCCCACCGCGATTACCGGCTCAAGGGCCGGCGGATCGAGATCCGCAAGTTCGCCGACCGGATGGAGATCACCTCCCCGGGCGGGCTGGCCGGGTATATCACCCTTGACAACATCATCGAGGAGCACTTTTCGCGCAACCCGCGCCTGGTCCAAGGCCTGCTGCAGTGGGGCTACATCGAAGAACTGGGCTTTGGGATCGACCGGATGATCGAGGACCTGACCACGGCCGGCCATCCGCAGCCGAAGTTCACCGCCACATCCTATGGTTTCACTGTGGCGATGTCCAACCATCGCGATCGACGCCCAAGCGTCGTTGTCACCCCGGCGCCGGTGGCCGGGACGGGCGGCTCGGTGCGCACCGCCAACACCCAGGCGGTCATCAACGAGCGCCAGGCCCGGGCCCTCAGCTACATGCGCGACCACGGGCGAATCACCAACCGCGATTACCAGGCCCTGTGCCCCGATGTGACGCCTGAGACGCTGCGCTCCGACCTGGTTGATCTGGTTGAGAAGAACGTGGCCATGCGGGTGGGCGAGAAGAAAGGCACCTATTACATCCTGAAGTAATCCCGCATGCGCTATACCGCCAACGTCCATATCCGCAGCTACGAAGTCGGCGCGGATGGACTCCTTCACCACGCTCATATCGCGCGCTTTGTGCTGCACGCCGGCAACCTGGTCACCAATGCCCTGGGCATGGGCGCGGCATGGTATGAGTCTGAGGGAACATTTTTCGTTGTGCGCGGGCTGCACGTGGAGTTCGAGTCGGGCGCGCGCGAGGACGAGACGTTGACCCTGACGACCTGGCTAAGCAACGCCCGGCGCGTGCGCGGGCATCGCGAAGTCGCCCTGGCCTCGGCGGTCGATGGCCGCCCGATTGCCAACGCCCAACTCGACTGGGTGTATGTCGACCGGGCCACACTCGGCCCGGCCCGCATGCCGGCCGACATGGTGGAGCGGCTGCAGATCGAGGTCGCGCATGCCTGCCGCGAGACGTGGGCGCCCGGGCAGCCGGTTGGCGCATCCTGCGAGGCCCTGCGGGCCGCCCAGCACCATGAGCTCGACCAGTTGCAACATTTGAACAGCGCGGTGTATGTCGAGTGGTTTGAGCAGGCCTGGTGCGAGGCGACCGGGCGAACGCCGGCCGATATCCGCGGGCATCAACTCGAGTATCTGCGGCAGGTGACGCTGGGCGAGCCGATGCGGATCGTCACCCAGAAGACGGATAGCGGCGTGTGGTCGCAGGAGATCCGGCACGCCGACACGGGCGAATTGCGGGCGCGGAATTGGCTGGCGGCGCGGCAGGATTGACCGCGCTCCGCTATCACCCGCGCGCCTTGTCCGGATACAGCACGACCTTCTCCGCCTCGCCTGCCTTGAGGAGCTGAAAAGCCTTCTCGTATTCGTCCAGCCCGAATCGGTGGGTGATGAGTGGGGCAAGGGTGACCGCCCCACTGTCGAGCAAGGCGCGCGCCTTGTCCCAGGTCTGATACACGTGCCGACCGTAAATGCCGTGGATGGTGATCCCGCGCACGACGACGTGGTGGGTCCAGTCAATCGACACGTTTTGGCCGGCCAGCCCAAGCGCAACGAAATCGCCGCCCGAACGCAGGCTGGCGAAGGCGGTGGTGATGGCGTTCGGGTTGCCGCTCATCTCGAGCACGACATCGACCCCCAGGCCATCGGTGGCCTCGCGAATGATGGCCTCGGTGTCGGGCTTGCGCGGATCGAGCACCAGGTCCTCGTCGCGGCGGCGGGCGGCCGTGTGCAGCTTCATCATCGACAGGGCCATCTCGCGCCGGCGCTGATGGATCTCGGTCGCGATCACCCGCCGCGCGCCAGCCGCTTTGGCGATCGCAATGGCCATCACTCCCTGCGGCCCGCAGCCCGTGACCAGCACGCTCTTGCCGACCACGTCGACACAGGTCGCGGTGTCCAACGCATTTCCGAAAGGCTCGAGCAGGGCGGCCTCTTCGACTGAGATGCTGTTGGGTTTCAGGATTGCGTTGTCTTCGGGCAGGACGATGTAGTCGGTGAAGCCGCCATCCCGGTCGATGCCGATCGTGACGGTGTTCGCGCACAGATGGCTCTTGCCGTTCCGGCAATACCAGCACACCCCGCAGATGATGTGGCTCTCGAGGGCGACCACATCGCCGACTTTGAGCCGGGCGCAGAGCGGACCGACGGCGTCCACCACGCCGCACAGCTCGTGGCCGCTGATGTTGCCGTCTTTGACCCGGCCCAAAAAGGTCGGATCGTTGTCATAGATGTGCAGGTCGCTGCCGCAGATCGAGGTGGCGAGCAGGCGGATTCGCACGTCAGCCGGCCCGACCTGTGGAACGGGAGCATCCTTGAGCACGAGGCCGATTCGGCCCGACGGTTTGGTGATGGCGCGCATCATGGCGTTTGTCATTATTCTTGAAGGATACCCCCGCCCCAGCGTACGCCGGGGCGGGGGTATCCTTCAAGGGAAAGAGAATTGCGAAGCGCGTAACCAAGGAGATACGATCCATGACGATTGACAAATTTGCCTTTATTGCCGAAGAAATGGCCCGCCTGCGCGAGGCCAGCCTGCTCAACATGCCGCGCACGATGGGAAGTCCCGCCGACGCCTGGATGATCGTGGACGGAAAGCGCGTTCTGAATTTCTGCGCCAACAACTATCTCGGCCTGGCCAATCATCCACGCCTGAAGGAGGCGGCCAAGGCCGCCATTGATCGCTGGGGGGCCGGGCCGGCCGCGGTGCGCACCCTGGCCGGCACCCAGGCCCTGCACCTCGAACTCGAAGAACGCCTCGCCCGCTTCAAGGGCGTCGAGAGCGCGCTGTTTGTCGGGAGCGGCTTTGTGGCCAATCAGGCCGTGCTCGCCCCGCTGGTCGGGCGGGAGGACGTCATCTTCTCCGACCGGCTCAACCATGCCAGCATCATCGATGGCGCGCGCTTGAGCGGGGCCAGGATCGTCGTCTACGAGCACACCGATGTCGCCGACTGCGAGGCCAAGGTCAAGGAGCAACTGCCCAATTTCCGGCGCGGGCTGCTTGTCACCGACGGGGTGTTCAGCATGGACGGTGATATCGCGCCGTTGGATAAACTGACCGAGCTGGCCGGACGGCATGGGCTGATCACGATGGTTGACGACGCGCACGGCGAGGGCGTGCTGGGGCGGGGCGGGCGCGGGATCGTCGATCACTTCGGACTGCACGGCGTCTTCGACATCGAGATTGGCACGCTGAGCAAGGCCTTTGGGGTGATTGGCGGGGTGATCGCGGGCAAGAAGAGCGTCATCGACTATATCCGCCAGAAGGCGCGCCCCCTGCTGTTCAGCAGCGCAACCACGCCGGCCGACACCGCCGCCTGCCTTGCGGCCGTCGATCTGCTCGAGGAGAGCGACACCCAGGTTCAGCGCCTGTGGGAGAACACCCGGGTCTTCAG
>JBDSIP010000433.1:0-3146 GCA_039917915.1 Thermoflexales bacterium | reverse complement strand
CGCAGCCGCGGTTGGCCGCGTGGCTGGAATGGGGTGGGGTGAAATCGTCGATGCGCTGGGCCAGCCGGGTGGGGCCATTCGCCTCCAGGTGGTCGAGGGCCCGCACGGCTCCATCATCATCGATGACACATACAATGCCAGCCTGGAGTCGACTCTGGCAGCACTGAATGTTCTCGAGGAAGTTGGCGACCCACCGAGGGTGGCGGTTCTGGCCGACATGCTCGAACTCGCCGACCTCGAGGAAGCCGCGCATCGGGAGGTGGGTTGCCGGGCTGCGCTCGTCGCCCAGTTAATCGTATGCGTCGGTGAACGCGCGCGCTGGATTGCCGAAGAGGCCCGGGCGTGTGGCGCGCCGGCCGAATCGGTGGTCCATGTCGTCACCAAGGCCGAGGCAATCCGCGTTGTGCGGGAGCGGGTGACCCGAAAGTCGACGATTCTGGTCAAGGGGTCTCGGGGAATGGAAATGGAGGATGTTGTAGCCGGGCTGCAAGACTGAACCATGGGAACTTCATTGATGGCGGGCGTGATCGCCTGTCTGGTCTCCGTGCTGCTGGGCGGCCCTTTGATCAGCTTTCTGCGGAAGGCCAGGATCGGCAAGCAGATCCGCGTAGATGGGCCGAGCAGCCACATGGTCAAGATGGGGACGCCGACCATGGGCGGGGTTCTCTTCGTTGGTGTGACCCTACTCGTGCTGGCTCTGATGTATTTCTACACCCGCGTTGGCGCCCGGGTGTTGCCCGGATTCCCGCCCGGCCTGGTGCTGGTTGGCCGCTCCCTCGGCATCGTGCTTGTCGTCATGGTCAGCTTCGCCATTTTCGGCGGGATTGATGACTTCATGGGTGTGCGCGGGGTGCGGCGCGGCGAGGGGATGCGCGGGCGAACCAAGGCGATCATCCAGCTCGTCATTGCCACCATCGCGGCGCTGGTGATGAACCAGGCTCGCGTGCCGGAATTTGGCCCCGCCGGCCTAACCTGGTCGTCGGAGCTGCTGTTCGGATATAGCCGGGTTGGGGTACCCGGCCTGGCCGAGCCGGTTGACATCGGCTTGCTGTGGGTGCCGGTGGCCGTCTTTATCATTCACGCTTCGGCGAATGCGGTGAATCTGACGGATGGCCTCGATGGGTTGGCTGCCCTGATCTGTTTCGTCAGTTTCATCGTTTATGGCGTGATCGGCTATATGCAGGGCCAGGTATTCGTGACCACCTTTTGCATGGTGATCGCTGGCGCGTTGTTGGGCTTCCTGTGGTTCAACGTGCACCCGGCCCAGATCTTCATGGGCGACCTGGGCAGCGAAGCGCTCGGCGCATCGCTCGGGATGATGGCGATGATGACTGGGCAGTGGCTGCTGTTGCCGATCATCGCGATCGTGCCCGTCGCCGAGACCGTCAGCACGCTGCTTCAGGTTGCCTGGTTCAAGTACACCCGGCGTCGCTACGGCGAGGGGCGGCGGCTGTTCAAGATGTCGCCCCTGCACAATCACTACGTTGTGCAGGGCTGGAGCGAAACACAGCTGGTCCAGCGCTTCTGGCTGGTTGGCATTGTCGCCGGCATGGTCGGGGTCGGGTTGGCGGTTCTGGGCAATCCATGACGAACTGGGAAGGAAAGCGGGTGGTCATTCTGGGCGCGGCCCGTCAGGGCATCGCCCTGACGCGCTATCTGCTTGGCAAGGGCGCGCAGGTTGTCTTGAGCGACGCCAAACCCGCGCGCGCGTTGGATCTGGCAGGCTTGCCAGCCGTTTCGGCGCTCACCCTGGCCCTGGGCGGACACCCGCTGACCCTTCTAGAGGGATGCGAGGTGTTGTGCCTGAGCGGAGGTGTGCCGATCGATCTGCCGATTGTGCTCGAGGCGCGGCGGGTTGGGGTGCCACTTAGCAATGACGCCGAGATGTTCTTCGAGCTGTGTCCGGCGCCAATCATCGGCATTACGGGTTCGGCGGGCAAGACGACGACCACGACCCTGCTGGGCGAGATGCTTCGCGCGCACGAATCCGGCTCCGGCGGCAACGCCCGGCGGGTCTGGGTCGGTGGCAATATTGGGAATCCCCTGATTGAGCACGTCGACCGGATAGGCCCGCGCGACCACGTCGTGATGGAGCTTTCGTCGTTCCAGCTCGATTTGATGTCGCGGAGCCCGCCTATCGCCTGCATTACGAATATCACGCCCAATCACCTGGATCGACACGGCACGATGGCCGCTTATGTGGCCGCCAAGAAACGCATTCTCGATTTCCAGGCTGCCGGGGACGTCCAGGTCCTGTGCGCTGACGACCCCATCTCGTCCGCGCTAAATACGGTCGCCCAGATCGCATGGTTCAGCCTGCGAGCCGAACCCCAGGGTGACGGCGCCTGGCTCGATGAGGATGGGTTTCTGCGGTTGCGCATCCGGAAATCTCGAATTGAGGATACAATTTGCCATCGTAGTGAGTTGTTGCTGATGGGAGATCACAACGTTCTCAACGTGCTGGCGGCGGCCGCGCTGGCTGCCAGCGCAGGCGCAGGCTTGCCAGCGATACGGGGCGTCGCCCGGTCGTTCAGAGGTGTGGCGCACCGGCTTCAATTTGTTCGCGAGTTGAATGGCGTGCGTTACTACGATGATTCGATCGCGACCGCGCCCGAGAGGATGCTGGCGGACCTGAGGTGCTTCGCGGCGCCAATCGTGCTGTTGTGCGGAGGCAGGGACAAGAAGCTGCCCTGGGATGAAGCTGCGGCGGAAATGGCGCGCCGGTGTGAACACATCGCGCTGTTCGGGGAAATGGCTGGGATGGTGCAAAGCAAGCTTGCGGCCGCCGGCATCGAGCCGAGTCGGATGAGCGCGCATGCGTCGCTACCGGAAGCTGTGCGTCGCGCGGTCAGTGTCGCGCGGCCTGGCAGCATCGTGTTGCTTTCGCCTGGCGGAACGAGTTACGACGCCTATAAAGACTTTGCCGAGCGCGGCGACAAATTTACCGAACTTATCACCGAGCTACATTAAAGCAGCGATCGTCGAACGTTCTGAGCAGGTTTTGGTATGAGGATTTCACTTACTCCCTCCGCGGCCCGGGCAGCGCGCCGCGCCGCTGGCGAGGGTCCGCGCCCAATGGACAAGACTCTTCTGGTCGTGGTTCTTGGCCTGCTCATCCTCGGCTTGATCATGGACTTTAGCTCGAC
>JBDSIP010000432.1:0-2837 GCA_039917915.1 Thermoflexales bacterium | reverse complement strand
GATCCCGGTCATCTTTCAGCCCGAATTGCGGCGCGCCCTCGAGCGCCTCGGGCGCTTCTCCGACGTCGTGCCAACGACCCGGCGGAGCGATCTGGAGGTGACCGTCCGCGTGGTGTCAGATGCCGCCCAGCGCCTTGCGGCCCGGAATGTCGGCGCGCTGATGATCGTCGAGCGCGAGACCGGGTTGCAGGACTTGGTCGATACGGGCGTGCGACTCGACGCGAAGCTTTCGCCAGAATTGTTGCTCACGATCTTCCACCCGAACACGGCATTGCACGATGGCGGTGTCATCATTCGTGGCGGGCGGGTGGCCGCGGTGGGATGCGTGCTTCCGCTCACCGTCCAGCATGTCGATGATTTTCGGATTGGCCTGCGCCATCGGGCCGGGATTGGCGTCACCGAAGGCACCGATGCCATCGCGATCATCATTTCCGAGGAACGCGGCAAAATCAGCATCGCCCACGAGGGCCGGCTGGTTTTTGAAGTCGATCCCGAAAGCCTGCAGGCCGCGCTGATTGAGCTTTTCCAGCCGTCGCTCAGCCTGCGCCGGGCAGCGTCGTTGCTGCCCGGATGGCTCACCCCAAACCGCCATTCCTAGGCGCGCGTATCATTGACGGGGCAGATGGTCATTTCGCTCGGACGCAGCATTGCATCGGCCGATCCGCATATCCGGCCGATGGACCCCCGCCGCGATGGCGTTGCCCTGGCGGATCTGCTGGAGACCGCATTTCGCGACGAGCCCGCGGACGACGAGGGTAAGGCGATGCTGCGCATGTTGCGCAATTTCGGGGTTTTCGATGTAGCCATGACCGAGGGCGCGACCGGTTTTCTGTGGATCGAGGATGGCCTCATCGTTGGCAACGCCTCGCTCATGCGCAATCGGGCCCGGTCGGATACCTGGGTGGTTGGCAACGTCGGCACGCATCCGGGTTTCCGCGGGCGCGGCATCGCGACGGCGTTGGTCACAACTTGTATGCGTTATGCTGCGGATCGCGGCGCCGCGCGGGTGGCGCTTGAGGTGAGCCAGAGCAACGCCGCTGCCATGCGGGTCTACGACCGGTTGGGGTTTGGGGTCACGGGCCTGGTCACCCACTATGCCCGGCCCGCCCTTGGCGCCGTGCCGCTGGCGACGTTGTATGAGCCGCCCGGACCCATGCAACCCCGGCCCATTGGCTGGCGTGAGAGCGGCCGGGTGTGGGCGTTGAGCCGGCGCAACGTGCCAATCGGGCTGACTCATGCCGAGCCGTTCTCGCCCGATGACTATCGGCCCGACCTGAAGTGGCGGATCATGAATGCGTTTGAGGGGAACCCGGTGACGTGGATAAGCCTGGGCGCGCGGGCTGCCTTGCGCATGCGGGTTGGTTTCGACTCCGAAAATGCCTTGTTTGAGCTGATGCCGGCGGCGGATGCCCGGGTAGATGAGCTTCTGGCCGTGCTGAGCGTGGCGTTGGCCCGGCTCAACCCGTGCGGACGCAGGCCGATCCAGGCCCACCAGTCCCGGTTGGACGATCCGGGCAACGAAGCCGCGCATGCCGCGCTCCAAGGCCTCGGGTTCTCCAGCCTGCGCACGCTGGCGCACATGCTCGCCACGGTAACCCGGAGTTGATGGATGCCTGAGCTGCCAGAGGTTGAGACCGTAGCCCGCAGCCTGCGCATGGGCAGCCCGGAAGGCGCGCCGCCCTTGATCGGGCGGGTCATTGAGCGCGCGCAGGTGCTGTGGGCGCGCGAGGTGTCGGGGCTGCCGGTTGCGGATTTTGAGGACCGTGTCGCGGGCGCGCGCGTGACCGCCGTGGGGCGGCGCGGCAAGTACCTGACGGTCTCGCTCGATCCCGCGAGCGTCATGCTGGTCCACCTCAAAATGAGCGGCCGTCTCGAGGTCGTGCCGCGCGTGGCCGCGCTCACGTCCCATGCCCGAGTCGTGTGGTGGCTGGATTCGGGCCTGGCGCTGCGTTTCGACGATGCGCGCAAGTTTGGGCGGGTCTATCTTCCGACCGCGCTCGAGGACGTGACCGGCAAGCTCGGCCCGGACGCGCTCGAGATTGATGAGGCGGCGTTCATTGACCGGCTGCTGCGCAAGAAGGGGGCGCTCAAACCGATCCTGCTTGACCAATCCTTTGTGGCCGGGATCGGCAACATCTATGCGGACGAATCGCTGTGGCGGGCTCAGCTACGGCCAACCCGCCTGGCGTCCACCTTGAAACCCAGCGATGCGCAGCGCCTGCACGGGTGCATTCAAGCCGCGTTGCAGGCGGGTATCGCCGCAAACGGGGCCAGCATCGACTGGGTGTATCCCGGCGGGAAATTCCAGAATGAATTTCACGCCTATGGCCGGACCGATCAGCCCTGCCAGCGCTGCGGCGCGCCGATCCAGCGTATCCTGGTCGGCCAGCGCGCGACGCATTTTTGCCGAAAATGCCAGAAGTAGGAATGCAGAATGCAGAATGTAGAATGCAGAAAGTAGAATGACGTTTCTGATTTCTGAATTCTGCATTCCCCATGCGTTCACGTGTTTATCGAACCGAAGCCATCGTCCTGCGCCGGGATGACTATGGCGAAGCAGATCGGCTCCTGACGTTGCTCACACCGCGGTCGGGCAAGATGCGGGTGATGGCCAAGGGCGCCCGCAAGACGACCAGCCGCAAGGCCGGGCATGTTGAGCTCTTCACCCGGGTGACCCTGATGCTCGCCCGCGGGCGCCTCTTTGACATCGTCACCCAGGCCGAGGCGATCGAGACCCATCGGGCGTTGCGCGAGGATCTCGTCGATCAGCATCACATCGGCGTCGAGGTGCGCGACAATCGCAAAGCCCAGCCGCAGCTGCATGCCCGAGCTGTAGG
>JBDSIP010000431.1:0-5430 GCA_039917915.1 Thermoflexales bacterium | reverse complement strand
TGGGCGACGTTGGGCAGCCACTCCTGAAGATAGCTGTAACCGGTGCCGACGAACATCAGCCCGGGCGAATGGCGCTTGAGCGCCGCGACGACACCGATCTGGCGCGCCACGCCGACGAGCGGGTCCTCGGGCGGCAGATAGCCGTCGCTGGGCGGGACGAGGGCGGGGCGCTGGATGTGCGGGTTGTAGTACGGGCTGCCGGCTGTGACGCACACCATCTCCACCTGGAGTTCCCCCAGCAAGTCCAGGAAACGCTTCGGCTCGGTCAGATCGATCCCGCAGCCGGTCCCGTCCCCGCCGAACGCATAACGGTAGGGTTCGGCCTGCGGCCAGTCCATCTCGCCGACGCGGTCGGGCCCGGGCTTGAACGGCGCGAAGTCAAAGGCGCTCACGCGCACCCCGATGTCGAGGCGGCTGTTCGCCCGCACGACCGAGACAAGCTCGCGCAAAAAGCGGGTCCGATTCTCGAAGCTGCCGCCGAATTTGCCCGGCCGGTCTATCCCGCTCAGCAGCTCATGGCCGAGATAGCCATGGCAATGTTTGAGATCGACGAAGTCGAAGCCGGCGCGTTCAGCCAGCCCGGCGGCGCGTCCGAAGTCCTCCACCAGCCGGTCGATGTCGTTGTCGCTCAAAATCGCGTCATCCGGCACGCCGAACTTCCGATCGAGGACGGGGTGGCGATAGGCGGTGCGCGGCTCCAGACGTTTCTTTTCGTTCGGCCGGGCGAAACGCCCGCTGTGGGTGAGTTGCAGGCCGATCATCAGATCGTCGGCCCGGCCGTAGTGGGCGAGGTGCTCGTCGACGAGGCCCTGGCGCAGTTCGGCCAGCGCGCCGACGGTGTGCTCTGCCAAGACGAGCTGATTGGGATTGGCCCGCCCGTCGTGGCGGACGGCGACGGCCTCGCCGCCCCAGATGAGCTTGGCCCCGCTCAGTCCAAAGCGCCGCCAGCGCCGCTGGGTGAGATCGGTCGGCAGACCTTCGGGGGTTCCGTCCCAGCCCTCCATCGGCAGCACAGCGACCCGGTTGCCGATCGTCCGTCCGCGCAGCGTGTATGGCTGGGCGAGGGGAGACTCGCCCCCGTGGATGACGGCCTCATCGAAGGCGAGATCGGCCCCCACCGTTTTGCAGTAGGCGGCGAATTCGGCCGGCGTCTTGAGCGCCGCAATCTTGCGGTGCTCGCTCACGATTTCTCCATTTCAAGCGCCCGATTGAGCTCGGCCGTATAGGCGTCGCGGGCGGCCCGGTTGTGGTCCCGGATGACGCGCTCGAGGCGATCACTGTCGCGGGCCTTCATCGCCCACAAGATCTGCCAGTGCTCGTTCTGCGACAGATGCGCGCGTTTGGCGTGGACTTCCTTGAGGTATACCTTGCGCAGGCGATTCCAGTGATCGAGAACCTTGACCAGCATGCTTTGGGCCAGGGGAATCCTGGCGCAGGCGCAGATAAACGGGTGCAGGCGAACGTTCATCGCCGACCAGGCGTCAAGGTCATCGAGCATCCCGTCCATCTGGGTAACGAGCGCCTCGAGCTCGTCGAACTGTTCGCCGGTCATGCGGGTGCAGGCTCGCCTGGTGCTCATGAGTTCAAGGCCCTCAAGCAACTCGAAGACCTCCTCGACCAGGTCCGGTTCAATGGGGGTGACGGTCGCCCCAACGTGCGGCTCAATGATGATGAGGCCGTCGGCGTTGAGCTGTTGGAGCGCCTCGCGGACGGGGATGGCGCTGATCCCGAACTGGGCGGCCAGTTCGTCGATAACCAGCTTCTTCCCCGGCCGTAGTTCGCCGCTGATGATCGCGGCCCGCAGAGCATCGACGACCGAGTCCTTTTTGCTTCGAAAGATGGGCCTCAGGGCCGGATAGATTGGAGCAAGTGACAGATTTGGCTCGGCCATAGAATATATCGTATATTCTATAGGGTATAGGGCATGTTTGTCAAGGGGTTCATCCAGGGCGGACATGGCTCCTGCAAAGTCGCTTGACGATATCCTGATTCGTACCGCACGCCTGATCGCCGCTCGTTTTAGGCATTTTGCAGGGGAACGGGAGGAAGGGAGAACCCTTTCGCTCCCTTTCTCCCGTTCTTCTGTCGAATTCCTTGGCCCGCGAGGGTCTCGGCGTGTTTTCTGACGCGTTGACGTTGACTTTTCAGAGCCATGCTCATATCCGCATTTGTACTTGCGGTTGTACCGCCAGTCGAGTAAATTAAGCAGGCGAACCCAGACCGCGAGGAGATCCGAACAAAATGACTCACCGCCCTATTCTGTTGACGACGCTCTCGTTTCTGCTCGCCATGCTAGGCGCGGGTGGACTGGTCCACGCCGCGCTGGCCCTGCCCGACGCGCCGGCCGGCCTCATCGCAGTGACCACGCTTTCGGATCAGTTCGGGCCCGACTTCGACGTGTGCTCGCTGCGCGAAGCCATTCAAACCGCCAATGGCAACAGCACCTTCGGCGGGTGTTCGGGCGCGGGCGGGAGCGAGACCATCCAATTGGGCGCGGGCAACCACATCCTCAGCTTCCAGGGCGCAAATGACGATACGAACGCAATCGGCGATCTGGATGTGACCACATCTATGACGATCGTGGGGGCCGGACCTCTGAGCACGACAATCAGCGTCGCATCTGGTTTTGGCGATCGTGTCCTTCACATTGGTCCCGGCGCGACGCTGGTGATGTCTGGAGTACGTTTGTTTGGCGCAGCCCAGAATGTCACCCAGCAAGGAGCCGTCATCCAAGTCCAGGGCGTGCTCAGGCTCTCTAATTGCGTAGTCGCAAATGGGCAGACTTCCCTGACGGGCGGAGGGCTTGCCATCGAGGTTGGCGGAGCGCTGATCATGGATGACTGTGTCGTTGAGAACAATACTGCGGCAACCGGCGGCGGGATTCGCAATCAGGGTGTTGCCACGATCACCCACAGCGTGATCGCTGGAAATGACGCGAGCGGCTCATCTCAGGCGCACGCAGGCGGGATCGCGACGTCAAGTAATGGCGTACTCACCCTTGCCAGCTCGGTGGTCTCGGGAAACTCGGCCACCCAGTACGCCGGTGGATTGGACATCAAGGGCGAGCGCGCGACCATCATCGATTCAACGATCAGCGGCAACAGCGCCCCGGACAGCGGCGGCATCCTGCTCTCCGCCGGCAGCCTGCTGATGCGTAACTCGGCACTCATCAGCAACACGGCCACCAGCGCAGCGGGGATGCGGATCACCAATACGCTGGCGACCCTGATCAACAGCACGGTCAGCGGGAATGTCGCGCAGGCCGGCGCGGGCGGGGTCGCCATCAACACCGCCAATGGCCGGTTATATCTTTTCAACACGACCATCGCGAACAACACAACCGACGTCCTGAACAACGGGAGCAACGGCGGCGGGCTCAGCATCCAGGCGGGCAGCCATGTCAGCATGACCAACAGCGTGCTGGCCGACAATATTGACTCTGGCGCGTCCAATGATTCTCCGGATTGCTTCGGGGCCATTCATTCGGAAGGCTACAACCACATCGAGAGCATGGCCAACTGCACTGTCAGCGGCAACACAACCGGGAATGTCACCGGCAGCGACCCCGGCTTGGGCGGGCTCAAAAACAACGGCGGCCCGACCCTGAGCCACATGCCCAACGCCGGGAGTTCCGTTATTGATTCCGGTGATCCGGCTGGGTGCGAGGATCCGGCCGGGGGCGTCCTGACCACCGATCAGCGCGGCTTCTTCCGCCCGGTGAATGGCGGGATCACCTCGCGGTGCGACAAGGGCTCCATCGAGCGGCTGAGCTACCTGACCCGGGTGATGCTGCCCCTGATCGTGCGGTAGCGGCCCGCGCCTCGGCGCTCGCCTTAGCCAAGAACCGCCCGTACCCCCGAGGCGCGGAGTCAAAGGATGCGCGTTCGAGGCGGCCTAGGCGCCTCCCTCAACTGCTTGCGCCGCTCGGAATGCTTCCGACTGGGTTGACGCGCTCCATGTCATGCCCGCGCTTTCGGCCGCGGCGGTGTCGAACTTAGGATGACATCGCGTGAGACCGGTTGGCCCCGCGGTCCTTGCCATCCTGAGTGTCGCACCGCCGCGGCCGAAAGGGCAGGCCGAAACTGGCGCGCGGCGACGCCCGGCCTGTCACCCTGAGCGAAGCGCAGGGTCTCTACCGCGGCCGCACCGCAATCCGAAGCCTCGTCGCCCAACGTAGAGATCCTTCGCTTCGCTCAGGATGACAGCGCTTCGCACAGGATGACAGCGCTTCGCACAGGATGACAGCGCTTCGCACAGGATAGCAGCGCTTGAGACCGTTTGGCCCGGCGCGCCGCTACGAAAACCCGAGCGCCGCGGCCACGGCCGCGCTCATTGCCGCGCCGCTGGCCCACTCGCGTTCCCAATCTGTCTCGCCCACGGCCTTTCGGGCATGCGCGATGCGTTCCTCGAGCTCCAGATGCTCGCTCCCGCCCGCGATTGGACCCGGGTAGCCCAGATGCGGCGCCGAGAAGGCCAAAAGCCGGGCCGCTTCCCCCGCTCGCTCACCCTCATCCAACCAGATCGTGGCGATGCCGGCCAGCGCCTGAGCCATCCCGTGCAGGTCGTTGTAGCCCAGGTTCAGGCGCACACTCTCGCGCATCCGGATGAGCGCCTGGGCGTGGTCGCCCAACGCCGCGACCGCGTCGCCGATGTTGTATTGCAGGGTGGCGATCCCGAACAGGGCCCCAATTCGCTGGCGGATCTCCAGCGCTTCCTCGAAATAGGCCAGGGCGCGCGGGATGTCGCCCCGGCCGCGGGCGCAGATCCCCAGATTGTTCAAGCTGCGACTCACCCACTCCTCGTCCTCCAGTTCGCGATGGATGCGGATGCTGCGCTGGTAATAGCCCTCGGCTTCGGCGTGGCTCTCTGTGTGCAACGCAGCACCGCCCAGACCGTTTAATGCAGCGCCCAGACCGAAGCGGTCGCCGCAAGATTCAAAGCCCTCGACGGCCCGGATGAATGCCTCGCCCATCGCGGCCGTGTTCGCGTCCGTGGACGCCATCCGCCCGACAGCGTAGCCGCGGGTGGAGTGAGCGCTTGCGATCCCCCACGTGTCGCCCACCGCGGTCCAATGCCCCAGCGCCTGTTGGGCATAGGTCTCGGCCAGCGCATACTCGTCGTGATACATCGCGATTTGGGCCAGGCCGATCAAGGCGTTTGCCTGGCCGCTGAGATCGCCCGCCTTTCCAAACGCGTCCAGCGCCGCCTCGAGGCTCACCCGCGCGTCGCGATAGCGGGCCTGGAAAAACGCGCACATGCCCGCGCACAACAGCAGCCCGCCGCGAATCCGGGGCGCGAGCGCGCCAAAGCCGGCAAGGGCCAGGGCCCGGGACGTGAATTCCGCGCCCTCGCGGAAGTGACCGCGCCGCTGCCAGAATACCCGCTTCGCCCCAATGAGCCGGGCCGCGATTTCGGCGTCCCGGGCCTCGT
>JBDSIP010000430.1:0-5739 GCA_039917915.1 Thermoflexales bacterium | reverse complement strand
GCATTTTTCGGAGTCCACCCCAAGCAGGCCCACGCCGCGCAGGATGAAGGGAAACACCGTCATCGACAAGCCCGTGCCGCCGGTCAGTCCGCAGGCGGCGATGGCGCCGCCCGCCCGCGTGGCGCGCACGGCATAGGCCAGCGTGGCGCCGCCAACTGAATCGATCACGCCGGCCCAACGTTCCTTCTCAAGAGGGCGGTTGCTTTCGGCCGAGACATCCTCGCGCGACAGCACCTCGCTTGCGCCGAGATCGCGCAGGAACTCGTGTTCGCTGGCCTTGCCGGTTGACGCCGAGACGGCATAGCCGGCGCCGGCAAGGATGTTGATGGCCAGGCTGCCCACCCCACCCGTTGCGCCAGTGACGAGGACCCGGCCTTTGCTCGGATCGAGGCCATGTCGTTCCAGCAACTGGAGGGCCAGGCCAGCCGTGAACCCGGCCGTGCCGAGGATCATCGCCTCGCGCAGGGTCAGCCACTTCGGCAGCAAAACCACCCAATCGGCCTTGACCCGGGCGTATTCGCTAAACCCGCCAAAGTGCGAGACGCCGATGTCATAGCTCGTGGCGATCACGAGATCACCCGGTTTGAACCGTGGATCGCTCGAATCCACCACGATGCCTGACAGATCGATGCCCGGCACAAACGGGTACTTGCGCACGATGTTGCCTGCGGGAGAACAGGCGAGGCCATCCTTGAAGTTGACGCTCGAATAGGCCACCTGGATCAGCACCTCGCCGGCCGGAAGGTCCGCATCTCCAAGGCGCTTGATTTCCACCGAAAAACCTTCGGGGGTCTTGTCCACGACCAGGGCGCGAAACGAAAGGCTCATGGGCCGGATTATCACCCAGCCATGCTAAACTCGCGGCGTGGACGATCTGGCGGGGTTCATTCGCGCGTGGAGCATTCGGGCACGCTGGCAACATGGTCTGCGCTGGGTTTTTGCGGGCCTTGCGTGCGGCCTTGGGATTCCCCTGGCGCTGGCGATCGCGGCCCGATTCGCCCCGCTGATCAGCCTGCCGCGTCTGATTGCGATCAGCATCCTGGCGGCGAGCAGTGGCGTGTTCGTCGCGCTGGCCTTACCTTGGGTCCGAGGCGCGCGCCGAAGCACGCTCTCATGGGCGCGCGAGTTTGACCACCGGCTCAGCCTCAAGGAACGTTTGTCGACCGCCCTGGAAGCCCGGGATGGCACGCTGGACGTGCGCAACGATGCGATTCGGCGACTGCAATCGGCCGATGCGCTTGACCGGGCCGGCGGCGTAGACGCGGCTCGCGCCCTTCCCCTGCGGGTTTCGCGCCGGGACGCCGCGATCGCCGCGGTGATCGGCCTCGGCCTGGTCCTCGCCCTGGCGCTTCCCAACCCGCAACAGACCGTGCTCGCCTTGCGCGAGCAGTTTCAAGAGGCAGCCCGGGCCGAGGCCGCGAAAATCGCGGAGGTTGAAAAGGCGATTGAGAACTCGCCTTTCCTCAGCGAGACGCAGAAACAGAGCGCATTGGACGCCCTGGAGCAGGCCCGGCGCAGCCTGGAGGATGCCAATGCCACGCCGGAGCAGGCCCTGGCCGCCCTGAACGAGGCCGAGGCCCGGCTCAACGCGCTGCAAAACGATGCAAACCCAGCCGCACGCGAGGATCTGCGCCGGGCCGGGCAGATTATGACACCCGACGAACTCACCCGCCAGATGGCCGAGTCGCTCGCCCAGGGCGAATTCCAGAAAGCGGCGGAACAAATGCGGCAGCTCACCAGCAAGAATGGCCAGGCCTTGAGCGAAGCCGAACAGAATCGGCTCGCCAATCAACTCGACCAGATGGCGCGCGAGGTCCAGAATTCTGATCCCCAACTCTCGAGTCAATTGCGTCAGGCCGCTCAGGATTTGCGGCAAGGCAAAGCGGAAACGGCCCAACAGCAACTCAGCCAGGCCGCCGATTCGCTGGATCGATCGAACCAGGCGGAAGCCTCCGAGAACGCGCTCGAGTCGGCCGAGCAGTCCGCCGCAGAGGCGCGCCAGCGGGTCGCAGAGGCGGCCGGCCAGTCCGCAAACGGCGCCCAGTCTCAGCCAGGCAAGGCATCCGGATCCGCGGGCGCGCCTTCCGGCCCGCAGGGCGAGCCCGGAACTGGCCAGGGCGGCGAGCCAACCCAAGCGCAGGGCGGACAACCCAGCGCAAGCGGCCCGGGTGACTCGAACACGCCTGGCCACTCTGAAGACACCGGCACCGATAACAGCGTTTATGCCCCGGGATCGCGGCTGAATCCGACCGGATCAAATGTCGTATTGCCGGAGTCACAGAGCCGCACTTCACCCGATCCGAACAGCAATCCGCGTCAGGCGCTCCCGGGCAACAGCATCGTGCCCTATCAGCAGGTCTATCGCGAATACGCGAAGACCGCCGACCAGGCGCTTCAAACCGGAGATGTTCCGGCCGCGCTTCGCGACTATATTCGGGATTACTTTTCGTCGCTTGATCCGAAACGGTGAGCGGCGTCCTCGCAATTGTTCTGCTAAACTCCGTTCCTCAGTTCAGATGCCAAGGTCGCCTGATCAAGGTGGCGCGCATATCATCGCACTCTCCTTCCTATCAGCACGCGCGCGGCGCATTGGATTGCGCAGGCCAGGGCATTGACATACCCACTTGCCAATGCGACAGGAGCGACTAAATGGACTTGATCAAGGTATCCGCGAGTTCGCGCTCGACGGCCGTTGCAGGCGCGATCGCCGGCGTCGTGCGCGAGCACGGCCGCGCCGAGGTGCAGGCGATCGGCGCGGGAGCCGTCAATCAGGCCATCAAGGCGTCCGCCATTGCGCGTGGCTATCTTCTGTTGGATGGCATCAATGTCGTGATTATTCCGTCCTTTGGCGAAGTCGACATTGAAGGCGCGGAACGCACCGCCGTAAAGTTCGCGGTTGAGCCACGCTGAACGCGATTGACCCGGCCTGGAGCGGCGCAATACTCGAAAGCGACATCCTCCACCCCGACGGGCGGGGGATGTCGCTTTCGTTAGCGAGGGAGGAGTCGCCATGAGTCACAAGCGCACCGCACTTGTTACCGGATCCGCGCGCGGCATTGGTCAGGCCATCGCGAAAAGGCTGGCAGCCGACGGTTTCTGTGTTGTCATCGCCGACATTGACAAGCCTGCCGCCCGCGAAACGGCCGAGCAAATCGCCGCCGGCGACCCGACCCGCGCCTTCGCCCTGCGGGTGGACGTAAGTGATCCCGCAAGCGTCCAGGCGCTGGTGGCGGAGGTATTGGATCGCCGTGGCCAGATCGATGTGCTGGTCAACAATGCCGGCATCGTCGGCGCCGCCCAGCCTGTCGCAACCTATCCGATCGCGGATTGGCGGCGAATCATGTCGATCAACCTCGACGGCGTGTTTTATTGTTGCCAGGCCGCCCTGCCCTCCATGCTGCAGCACGGGTCGGGCCGAATCATCAACATGGCCTCGATCTCGGGCAAGGAAGGCAATCCGGGCCTGGCCGCCTACTCCACATCCAAGGCGGGCGTGATCGGCCTGACGAAATCATTGGCCAAGGAAGTCGCCACACGCGGCATCCTGGTGAACTGCATCACGCCCGCGATCATTGAGACCGAGCTACTCCAACAGATGGGACCCGAAGTCGTCGCCACGCTGGTGGCCAAAATCCCGATGGGCCGCCCGGGCCAGCCGGCCGAAGTAGCGGCCCTGGTGTCGTGGCTTGCGTCGAACGAGTGCACATTCAGCACCGGCGCCGTGTTTGATTTGAGCGGCGGACGCGCAACGTACTAGCCGCCATGCCTACTCCGTCACCCCCGCGAAAGCGGGGGTCCAGTGATGGAGCCGCGCTTGACCATCAAGCGTATGGGCCAGATTGTGGACCCCCGCTTTCGCGGGGGTGACGGAACTGGAGGGGACGAGCCTGATCAGCCCGTCACGGCGCCGTCGCAGGCCGGCCCGACCAGCCTGGCGTACTTGGCGAGCGCGCCGGATGTGAAGTTCGGCTGCGGCCGCACCCAGGCAGCCAGGCGGGCCTGCATTTCTGCATCGCTCAGGTCGACGGACAGGATGCCATTCATTGGATCCGTCGCATCGAGGGTGATCATGTCGCCGTCGCGCAGGATTGCGATGGGGCCGCCGACCCAGGCCTCGGGCCCGACGTGGCCGACCATGAGACCGCGAGTCGCCCCGCTGAAGCGCCCATCGGTGATCAGCGCGACATCGTAGCCAAGCCCCTGACCGGTGATGGTTGCGGTCACGGCCAGCATCTCGCGCATCCCGGGGCCGCCCTGAGGGCCTTCGTAGCGAATCACCACCACATCGCCCTTGACGATCTGGCGCTGGGCGACGGCTTCGGCGCACACCTCCTCGCTTTCAAAAACGCGGGCGGGACCAACATGGCGCAGCCGGCTGACGTTGGCGACCTTGACGACCCCGCCTTCGGGCGCGAGGTTGCCGCGGACGACGACCATGCCGCCGGTCGAGCGAATGGGTTTGGCCGCCGCATGCACGACGTCCTGGTCCGCCAATTGTTCGGCGTTCTTGATGTCCTTCAGGTTTTCGCGCATAGTCTTGCCAGTCACCGTTAGAACATCGCCATGCAACAGCCCGGCGTCGAGCAGCGTCTTCATGACGACCGGCACGCCGCCGATCTTGTGCAGGTCCTCCATGACGTATTTGCCGCCGGGGGTCATGTCGGCAATGTGGGGGGTGCGGGCGTTGATCCGGACGATATCGTCGAAGGTCACGACGAGGCCGGCCTCGCGCGCGATGGCGGGCAAATGCAGGGCGATGTTGGTGCTCCCCCCCATTGAAAGCGCGACGGCCAGGGCATTCTCGAACGCCTCGCGGGTCAGGATATCGCGGGCGTAGATGCCGCGCGCGATCAGGTTCATCAGCGCTTTGCCGGTCGCGTAACCCATGTCCATGCGCTCGGAATCAACGGCAGGCGGCGACGCGCTGCCCGGCAGGGCCATGCCGATCGCTTCGCTGACGCTGGCCATGGTGTTGGCGGTGAAGAACCCGCCGCATGAGCCAATCCCAGGGCAGGCCGCGCACTCCAGGTCATGGAGATCCTCAGCCGACATGGCGCCAGCCTGGTGCAGGCCAACACCTTCGTAGACGTTCTGAATGGTGACGTCCTTGCCTTTGAAGCGGCCGGGCTTGATCGTGCCGCCGTAAATGAAAATACTGGGCAGGTTCAAGCGGGCCATGGCCATCAGCGTGCCAGGCAAACTCTTGTCACAACCGGCCAACCCGACCAGCGCGTCATAGCAGTGGGCGCGCATCATGAGCTCGATCGAGTCGGCGATGACCTCGCGACTGACCAGCGAGGCCTTCATGCCTTGATGGCCCATCCCAATTCCGTCCGACACCGAGATGGCGACAAACTCGCGCGGGGTGCCGCCATTCTCGGCCACACCGCGTTTGGCATATTGGGCCAGATCATGGAGCACCATATTGCAGGGCGTGGCTTCGTTCCAGGTGCTGGCGACGCCGACGAGCGGTTGGGCAAGTTCGCGATCGCCCAGGCCCATGGCGCGCATAAACGCGCGGTGCGGCGCGCGCGTTGCGCCCTCGAGTTCGTGGCTGCGGATCTTTCCGGGAGAGGACATTGAGAGCATACTCCTTGTGATGATTGCGGCGATATCCCACACCGGCGTGTGGGATATCGGTTGGGATTTCTGGGTCGGATGATACTTGAACGCGGTGGGCGCCCGCCATCCCAAGAATCGGTGTAGATTTGCGATGCAGCACTCACATTCGCCTAAGGC
>JBDSIP010000429.1:0-10486 GCA_039917915.1 Thermoflexales bacterium | reverse complement strand
CGGCAAACTCCGACCCAATGACGTTTGCGTCCGGCCCGGACAGGCCTACAATCCAACAGGAGCGCCCATCGTCTTACACCGCAAACGCGACATTCAAATCGCACACCGGCGCTGTATCGGCTGATTTCGTTAATTGCGCGACCCGGGCGCACGCTCGGTTCAGGCCGCGCCAGGAGGCCGCATGGCCCGCAAAGTCGTCACCCCAAAGAAGAAGACGAATCCGCCGAAGCGGACAAAGCTGATTACGCCTCCCGCGCAAGGCGGCGACAACCCATCGGCCCGCGAAGACCAGTTCATCCGTGAGCGCACCACGCCGCTGACGCCGAAAGGCAGCCCGCCGCCGACGATCCGCGAGCGGGGTATCCCGGGCGGCGAGGAAGCCCTGGAGCCGCACACGGCCGATACCCGGCGAGATCTGATGGACGAATATCGGCGGCGGCAGCGCGAACAGCCTCCGCCGCCGCCCTCGCGTCCGCGCGAAGCTTTTGGGCCCGAAGCGCCCGAGGCGCCCGGCTCGCCGCAGGCCAGCAACTGGATTCCAATTGGTCCGTCCGTTGTGCGCCAGGGCCAGGGCGGCGCAAAGCCAGCCACCGGCGGCCGCACCCCCGCCATCGCCATCGCGCCGGGCGGTGACCGGGTCTACATCGGGGCCGCCAACGGCGGGGTGTGGCGCTCGGACGATGCCGGCCAGTCGTGGCGCTCGCTGATGGACGCCTTTGACCTCAACCCGACCACCCCCGCCTCCGATTCACTCGCAGTCGGCGCGCTGGCCATCGACCCCGCCAACCCCGATCGGGTCTACGTAGGCTCGGGCGAGGGTGCCGGCGGCGCCTACTTTGGGGTCGGGCCCATCGTTACCGACAACGGCGGCGCGGCCGCGCCCGCCTGGAGAACCGAGGCAGTGGCCCCCGGCAGCGACCCGCTGGCCGGGGGCGCTTTCTACGCGCTGGCGGTCGACCCGGTTAATCCAGAGCGGGTGGTCGCGGCTACTTTGCGGGGCGCCTACCGGCGTGAGCCGAATGGCAGCGGCGGATTTCATTGGGCTCAGAAAACCCTGGACGGAGCCACCCGCCAGCGCGTCACCAGTGTCATCGTCGCCATCACCGGCGGGGTGACTACGTTCTTTGCGGTTGCGCACAATGGCCTGATCTTTCGATCCGGCGACGGGCATACCTGGACGGTGGCCGGGGCTGGCTTTCCCGCGGGCTTGGGCCGGATCAGCCTGGGGTGCCAAGCCGACAATCCCAACATCGTTTACGCGCTGGCCAGCACGGGCGCCGTTTATCGGCTCGATGCCGCCAACGGCAACTGGCAGGAAGTGTCGGGAGTTCCTGCCAGCCTGACCGGCACGCAAGGCTGGTACGACCTGGCCATCGCGGTCGCCCCCGACGATCCCAACCGGGTCTATCTGGGCGGGTCGACCGAGTTCTCAAACGGCGACTGGTCGGGTTCGGCCTATCGCGGCGAGATCACTATTGGCCCGGGGGGGCCGCGCATGACGGCGGCCTACATCGGCGGTTCGGTCCATGCCGATATTCATACGCTCGTCTTCGCCCCCGGCGATCCTGACAGGCTGTGGCTGGGCTGCGACGGCGGCGTGTTCTGCTCGACCAGCCCGGCCGCCGGAGATGGCGGCTTCGTCTCGCGCAACCTGGGCTACCAGACCCTGATGATGGAGCATCTGGGCCAGCATCCAACGGAAGAAGCCGTGCTCTTCTGCGGCACCCAGGATAATGGTTGTGTGCGTTATACGGGCGAGGAGGCCTGGCTGTATTCGGCCGGCGGCGACTGCGGCTATGCCCTGATCAATTGGCATGATCCGTACAAGGCGCTGAGCACCTACGTCGAGGGCAGCATCCGCCGCACGACCAACGGCGGGCAGCGGTATGCCTGGGTGGACGCCAGTGTGCCGGTGACCGCCGGCGATGCGCCGCTGTTCTATGCTCCGATTGCAGGCGCGCCGCCCAACGCGGCCAGCCCAACCGCGTCCGCCGACGCCGACCTGGTTGCGTTTGGCAGCGTCCGCCCCTGGATAAGCCCGGATTTTGGCGCGTCGTGGCGTTCGATTCCAAACAACAGCCTGGCCAAGGATGGCCTGGGCGCGCAGATCCGCTCGCTGGCCTTCGCCTCGCCCAACCGGCTGTACGCCGGGACGATGACGGGCGGGGTGTATCGATTTGACCGCGCCGGCGCGGGCTGGAAGCGGATCCAGATTGATACGCTGGGCGGGGCGAACCAGCTCATCCTGAACGGCGCGGTCACCGACATTGCCGTTGATCCGGCGAATACGGATCGGATCTTCGTCACCCTCGGCGGGACCGGCGATTTTCGGCACGCCTGGTTCTTCGATGGCGCGCAATGGGCGGCCCGCAGCGGTCCGGGCGCCGGGCAGCCCAACAGCCTGCTCGACGTGCAGGCCAACGCCCTGGCGATCGATCCGGCCAACCCCGGCACGCTGTATCTCGGGGCGGATCTCGGCGTGTGGCGCTCGGTCGACGGCGGGATGACCTGGCAGACCTGGTCGGAGGGGCTGCCTGATGCCGGCGTGATGGACCTCGCCCTGCACGGGCCGAGGCGCATCCTGCGCGCGTCGACGCATGGCCGCGGGGTGTGGGAGCGCGCGCTCGACGATGGCGGCGCGCGCCCGGTTGAACTGGTGGTGCGCAGCACTCAACTTGACTCCGGACGTTTTGCGGCTTTGGACGGGCTGGCGGATCCGACTGCGCCCGGCCAATCCGTGCGGATTTGGAACGGCCCCGACATCAAGGTCGACGCGCCCGACCCGGCAGGGTTTCAATTTCCGTCCGGCGTGCCGATTAGTTTCCTGCAGTTTGTCGACGCGCTGAGCGACGATGCCGCGCATGTTTCCCCGTCAAGCGGACCGGTCGCCTCGCGGGTGTACGTGCAGGTCCACAACCGGGGCGTCGTCCCGGCCAATGAGGTCCGGGTGATGCTGCTTCTGGCCAATGCGTCGGCGGGGCTGCCAGCCCTGCCGCCTGGCTACGATGCCCAGGTTCGAAACGGGCTGCCGATCAACACCCCCGGCTGGCACACGGTCGGGTTTGTCTCGCTCAACGACCTGCGAGCCGGATTTCCGCAGATTGCGGCGTTTGAGCTGCCCTCAGCGATGCTGCCGCCGCCCGCGATTCCGTTCCTCAATCCACACACCTGCGTGCTGGCCCTGATCCACCATCCTGAAGATCCGTTCAACAATACAGAGACGAATGTGGATGCCATGACCAGCGCCGAACGCAAGGCCGCCCACAAGAATCTCAACGTGGTCGGCTTCTCCGGGTCGAGCCTGATCCCGATCGTCCTGCCAATTCGGGTGAACAACGCCGATCACGCGCGGGCGCGGGTGATCGGCATTCGAGTTGATTTGCAACGTTATCCGGGAAAGGCGCGCCTGATCATTCCGCCGCTCGACCTCGGGGGCGGGCCGCCACGCGCGGCGGATAACGCCGGCATGGCCTCCTTCAAGACCTGGGCGAAGGCGCACTTGAGAGCCATCACCGCCAATCAGCGCAGCCGGAAGAAGTCTGATGGCGAGTGGGCGCGCCAGCGCGTTGCGGATGTCAAGGCAGCTGTGGCCGGCGGCACGGCGATGGATGTCGGCGCCCGCGACCGCTCTCCCACGTTGGGCGATGTCCGGCTCAAGCCCGGCGAGAGCCGGACGCTCTTCCTTTTGCTCGAGCGCCCTGCCCGGGCCAGAGCCGGGCAGATGTTCGAAGTCACGATCGAGGTGGCGGATGACAACCAGCCAGGGGCGGGGATGACGGTGCGAGTTGTAGCCTGACGCCCCAGATGATCTCATGCAAGCGTGGTGCCCTTCGATGCGCGATGGTCAAGTGAGGCGCGCGAGGTTGCGCTGTCTGCGTCTATTGCTGATCAGGTTCGGCTGCAGGTGAGCCCTCTTCTGGCGCGTCCTCTTCTTCTTGCTCGTTTTTGGCGGACGACCATCGGCGTTCTGCGAGAGCTTTCAGCCGGGTTGACTGAACCACCAATACTTGCCTAAGGCCAGGAGCAACCTTGCGCTCACTGATGATCTGCGCCAAACGCGCCAAAATCGCCGCACGGCGTGCGATGCGTGTGTCTGGATGGCTTCGAAGCTTCATCATCTCGGGCGTAACGATGCACCCGCGGGTTGGCTTCGAAATCATCACTGTGAGATCGGACCTCGGCGCTTTTTCGTTGAGAACAGCATGGAAGCTCGATTCTTGAAGCACCTTTCGGTAGACGGCGGCCTCGAGCGAGTTGAGATACTCCTTAACGGCCGGGTCATTTGTTTGTTTGCCTTGTAGGTGAAATGCCGGATAGACCTCAATGTCGCACACTTCAAAAGGGTCAAGGACGCTCATGGCGACCGCATCGGTGCGCTGGTTTGTGAGGTGGCGGCCAATTCTGGAACTCAATTGCTCGCGGGTCTGGCCCACGTAAATCGGCTCACTGTCGTAGTCGTAGAAAACATATACGCCAAATGTATATGAACCGAGGCGCATTTCTGCTTGTGTTTCGGGGTCCTGAATCCGCAAGTCCAGGAACGCCTTCAATCCCTTTCGGAGTTCTGCAGTTTCGATTGGCGGCTGCGAGGCGTCATCCGCGATGGGTTGAGGCTTTAGGGCCATTGGTTTACGCTTGTTTGCCATGGCTAGCTGCATCTTCAAATCCTAACAAGTTCGCTTGATCAGCTAGAGGCGTGAGGAGAGTCCGAGACAAATGGCGAACGACCGGCACAGCTACCCCATCGCCAGCGAGGTGGTACGTCTCGTTGTAGTTGGACGGCAATTTGTATCCCTCAGGTAGGCCCATAAGTCTGGCTGCTTCTCGAGATGACAATAGCCTGGATCGAATTGATTCTCCGTTCACAAACAACAGAGTCTGGCGACTGGAGCCACCAGTCGGGGTGCGGAGGCACCCGGCAATGTTGTCAAAGCGGACTTCTGCGCGCTGCATTCGTTTTCCATCTGGAGACTTGCGTGTCCTTCGGTACACGGTTCCAACCACTGGTGTTCCCAACTTGGCCACCGACTGCACTTTGGCAAGGTTCACGGGCGACATCATGCTCAGAAGATAGGCGGTTTGATCAGAGTCATTCCAAGGCACACTAGCGGGCTCATCTTCGATGATGGCCGTAAGAGCCGCGGGGGTGCTTTGGGGCTCGGGGACGTTCCACCACACCCAACGGGACTGTAGAGGCGGTGGAAGACACCCGTATGCTCGTTTGACGGCGCCAGAATGCCAAATTCCGTCTGGCCCCGGTAACTGAAGCTGCGCGGGGATCGGTAAGGTGTCAAGCTGGCCAACGATAAAGACACGCGGCCTTGACTGAGGCACAAAATGAACGGCATCAATAACGAGAGCCCCCACGCGATAACCGATTCCTGAAAGTGTATCGATGATTGCAGTGAAATCGCGACCCCCATGCGATGAAAGGGTGCCTACCACATTTTCGATGGCCACAAGAACTGGTGCGCGCTTTTGCCCCGCCATGCCGTGAATTAGTCTCGAGAAATGCCAGAACGTACCTGATCGGCCGCCATTGAGTCCGGCACCGTTGCCAGCGAGCGACAGGTCCTGGCATGGAAAGGACGCCCATGCAAGAACCGCGCCGTCAGGAAGGGTCTCTGGCGACACTGCAGCAATGTCGCCCTGGTGAAGCTCATCGGCAGGCCGAAAATTCGCGCGGTAGGCGGCAGTCTTTGTCGGGTCGATGTCATTTGCATAAAGGCAATGCCATCGCGGGCCAAGGCCTATCCTCGCCATGCCGGCGCCAGCAAAAAACTCCAGGAAGTGATGTTTTGGCAATGTCATTGTTTTCATGTGCCGCGTCTTCCGGCTCTGACCTCTGTCAGCACATCGACTAGCCCTCGATATTATCCGACCCATCGACTAAACGGAAGGAGCGGAGCTCGACTGGCGCGATGCTCAGGATGATTGCCATAAGAGCCTACACTCTCTCGGAGTCTGTAGCTGCTCATCTATCATATGCAAACCGGTTAGGAATGAAGCTGACATTCATCTGACTCTATATGTCGAGCTTGAGCGATCTTTCTCACCTGACCAAACCTTGCCCACCTGACCAAACCTTATCAAACAAGGGTTTCCGCCGCATCGATTTCCGCCAGCAGCCGGGCTGGGAGCCCGGCCCGGTCGGCGCTCTGGCTGCGCTCGAAAATGCGTTGGGCGTCCTCGGCCAGACGGCGCGCGGTCGGAGCATCCCGGCGGGCCCAGGCGCAGGCGGCCAGGTTTTGGGTGAGCAGGCCGCGGGCGTAGTCGAAGCCCAGCGCGTTCGCGACCTCCAACCCGGCCCGCAGCTCCGCCTCGGCCTCGTCCAATCGGCCCTCCAGCCGCAGCAGCCCGCCCAGATTCGCTCGGGCGAAGGCCACCCCGGGTTGATCGCCGATGCCCAGGCAGTGGGCGAGTGACGCCCGGTGATACCGCTGGGCGGCCGGCATGTCGCCAAGCAGTTCGGCGCACTCGCCCAGATTGTTCAGCGCGGCCCCGATCCCCCAGGCGTCGCCATTCGACTCATACAGGGCCAGGCTCCTCGCAAAGAGCCTCATCTGCCCGGGAGGATCCGTCAGGGCCGTGCCCATCAGCAACAGGGCAAAGGCGCGATGTTCACTCAGGCCGGGCGAATCCGGCGCATTGTCCAACGTATTAACTGCTTCACTATGCGCGGCGTGAGCGTCCTCGCGGCGGCCCAGGCGAAGCAGGCAATGGCCCCGCGCCGTGAACAATCGCGCGCGCAACAGCCGGCCCGCGTCGTCATCGGGCAGCGCGGCCAGGGCATCGGCGAAGAGCCGTTCGCTCGCGCGAAACCAGCCACGATACTCGGTCAGCCAGAGCAGACCGTCGAGCATGGCGGACAGGTTGACCGCATGGCACTGCTCCAGTGAGGCCCGCCAGGCCACAAGGATGTTTTCCGCATCGGGCGCAAGCATCGATAGCGTCGGCGCATCGCCAATCCGGATGGCATCCCGGTACATTGCGAGTTGCCCAGCGTAGAAGACGGCCAGCCGGCTGGCAAGCCCGCCCGTCTCCGCAACGTGTTCGGCGGCGAACGCCCGGATCAGCGGATGCAGGTCATACCGCCCATCGGTACTGCGCCGAACCAGCGAACGATGGGCCAGCATATTCAGCCCGCGCAGGCCAAGCTGAGCGACCGCCCGGGCGGCAGGCCCAGTAAAGCCGCCCCGGAAAATCGACAGGGACGCAAGCCCTTGCTGTTCCTCAGGCGGAAGCAGTTGCCAGGAGTGCTCGAAGGCGGCTCGCACCCCGGCCTGCCGATCCGGGATGCCATGAGCCGGCTGGAGAAGGTCCAGGTTGAGGGTCAGCGCGGCGGCGATATCGGCGCAGGCGAGGGTCCGGGTCCATGCGGCAGCCAGCTCGATGGCGAGCGGCACCCCCTGGACGAGGGCGCAGATTCGCGCTACGGCCGCCCGCTCATCATCGACGCTGAAACGCAGGTTCGCCCGTTGGGCGCGCTCCGAAAACAGGGCCAGCGCTTCTTCCATCTCGCCCACCTCAAGGACGATCTCGTCAGCCAGGTTGAGCGGTTCCCGCGAGGTGGCAAGCATCCGGACATGCGGCGCGGCCTCGAGCAAGCCGCTGATGAGGTCGGCGATGGAGGGAAATACCCCGGCCAAATGCTCACAACTGTCAAACACCACGAGCGCGGTCCGTTCGGCCAGGGCCGCGGCTGCCAGGGCCGCCGGCGGGCGCAGAGGATCGGGCGGAAGCGCCAATGCGGCGGCCAGGGCACGGGCCACCGAGTCAACATCGCCCAGACCCGCGACTTCGACAAAGATCGCGGGGGCGGTCGCCTGTGTAAAACGGCTTTCCCAAACCCGGGCGGCCTCGATCGCAAGGCGGGTCTTGCCAATTCCCCCCATCCCGGTTAGAGTCACCAGGCGGCGCGTCGAATCGCCGAGGCGCTCGACGACGTTCGCAATCTCCCGGGCCCGGCCGATGAAGGTGGTCGTGGGCGCAGGTAATGAAGCGGAGATGGCGGGTCTGGCGGGCGCGCTCGCGCCCAGTTCGGCGGCCCGAATGCGCTCGGCAGTTGCGTGCAGTTCGGCCGAGGGTTCGATGCCGAGCGCCTCGGCCAATACTCGCCGGCAATCCTCGTACTGGCGCAGCGCTTCGGCCCGCTGGCGGTTCGCGGCATACAGCCCGATGGCCAGCCGGTGGGATGCCTCGCGCAACGGATCGAGCGCAATCAAGCGGCGCGCCGCTGTAATCGCCTCGGCCATTTGACCCATGGCCCGCATTTGCTCGGCCGCGTCCCGCAAAAGGGCCATGGCTCGCAGACGGCATTGCTCGCGCCGCTCCAGGACCCACTCCTCATACTGGGGCGCGTCGCGCAATGGCGAATCGGCCAGGAACTCGCCGATGTAGATGCCTGCCCCGCGCGACCCAACCTGGGCAGCCGAGTTCAGGAGCTCGGCCACATCCAAACGATGTGGCTGAGACACATCAAAGGCGACCTGCTGGCGACCGATGACAAGATGCGGGCCCACCCCGGCCTCGCGCAACTGCATCAGTGTATTGCGCAGGCTGGTGCGCGCCTGGGCCTCGGTGGATTCGCCCCATAGCAGGCCGGCCAGGCGCTGACGCGAATGCGGACGCGCTTCGATTGCCAAATAGACGAGGAGCGCCTTGGCCTTGGCCGGCAGGCGCGCCAGCGAAATATCATCCAGGGTCAGTTCAAGCGGTCCAAGGGCGGCAATTCGCAACATTAGGGGGATCTACTCTACCGCGAGCTGGCCGCGCGCAATTCGGGCCCGCCCACCTTCAACCTGGCGGCGTTTTGACGATGAAATGACGATGGGCCGATTATTATGAGCGCATGACCCAAGATCAGGACACCGTTGAGCGCTCGGTCTGGCTTCGCTATTGGCGCGAGGGCGAGACCTGGCGCTTTGTCATCGAGGATCCCCATACCCGAGCCCGGGTTGCTTTTGCCCGGGCCGATGACCTTGCCGACTACTTGCAGTCCGAACCCGGCGCAGATTCAAGCGCGCCAGCAAACAAGTTCGTGATGCCATCCGACGACAAGTCTTCCGCCAAGTAACGCGCTCCCGCCCGTATCGCTCTCAGCCATTCCATGCTAAAACTTCCCATGCCATTCCCGCCCCGCCTGAGCGTCCATTTGAATCCATTGGCTGGCGCGGCCGCGATCGCCATTGCGCTCGCGCTTGGGCTGTCCGCCCCGCAGGTCGCCCTCGCCGCGGGAATTACAGTGACCACGACCGATGACGTTGTTGCCGACGATGGCGTGTGCTCGTTGCGCGAGGCGGTTTACAACAGTAACACCGACAGCCAGCAGTTTGCCGGCGCGGGCGAATGCGCGGCGGGCAGCGGCCCGGACACGATCATGCTTCCAGCCGGGCGCTTTGCGCTCGGCCCGAGCGGCCACTTGCAGATGTCGAAGTCCACCGCCATTGTGGGAGCAGGGACTGGCGCGACCACGATTGTGGGGCCCGCCGGCGACTACACCCTGTATGCCTACCCCTATGGCGGCCTCACGCCGGAGAACCCGAAGCAGGCGTTGACCGCATCCCGGGTCTATACCTTTGCCGACCTGACCGTAATCGGCGGCGACTACGGCATCTATGTCTACGACTACGACAGCGACACCTTCATCGAACGGGTCGATGTTCAAGGAGCCACCCAGTACGGCGTGTATGTCTACGGCACGAGCCTGCGGATCGGACAAAGCCGGATCCATCACAATACGTACTCCGGCCTGTATGTCAGTAACGCCGAAACGCAGATCAGCCTGTCGCAGATTGATCACAATAGCTCCTACGGCGCCTATTTCTACGGGCACGTGAATATGACCCAGACGTTGGTGACCGCCAATGGCGGCGACGGCATGAGGGCGAGCTATCAGGGCGCATCGATCGTCAATAGCGCGTTCAGCGCAAATGCGGGCAACGGGTTGAATGTGCAGAACAACGTGGCGATCACCAACAGCACTATCACCGCAAACGGTGGCAAGGGCATCTACGACGACAACTACGCCACGGGTCTGGCCAACACGATCATTGCTGGAAACGCAACCGGCAACTGCGATGCGAATGGCGTTATCTCAAGCCGGGGCCACAACCTGTCAAGTGACGCGAGCTGCCCCGGCCTGACCGGGGCCGGCGACCTGATCAACACAAATCCACTGTTCGGCCCCTTGACCGTCTTCGCCCCAAATGGGATGCCGGTGTATCCCCTGCTCCCGGGCAGCCCGGCTCTCGATGCGGGCGCCAATTGCCCGGCCGACGACATGCGCGGGGCCGTCCGGCCATTTGGCGCCGCCTGCGATATCGGCGCCTTTGAGCTTACCGACGTGATTGCCAGTCTCAGCGGAGCCGTCTATAACGACGCCGACAACAACGGCGCGCGCGCCATCACCGAGACCGGCATCGCGGGCGTGCCGGTCCGGCTTACGGGCGGCAATTTCACATTGACGGCCCAGACCGATATTTCC
>JBDSIP010000428.1:0-5993 GCA_039917915.1 Thermoflexales bacterium | reverse complement strand
TTGTTGAGCTCTTCGTAGACCTTCTGCTCGGCGGCATCGCCCGGGCGCGTGCGCCAGCGAATGGTCTTGGCGGCGGGTGCGGCGGCCTTGGTCGGCTCGCCAGGCTTGGCCGGCACGGCGGTGGGTGCCGCGGCAGGGGTCGAGCAGGCAGCCAGCAAAACGCCGGCGGCGGCGACTAGTCCAACGAGTCTTAGGGACTTATTCATGTGTTTCTTCTCCTCTCACTTTTTTGCCGGTCAACGACTGGGTCATCCGGCGGAATGTCGCGGGAGCTGTCCGATAGTCCCGTGAACGTTAACAGTATAATGCGTTGCATGGTATCTGTCAATCGGTCAGGCGTGACCATCCGGGACGTTGCGGAGCGTTCCGGGGTCTCCATCCAGACTGTGTCCCGCGTCATTAATAACCGGCCCGACGTGGCCGAGGAAACCCGCAAACGCGTCCAGGTGGCCATCGCCGACCTGCGCTTTCGCCCAAGTGGGATTGCCCGCAGCCTGGTGACCCGTAAATCCGGGGTGCTTGGGGTCGTGGCCGGCGGTTTTCAGCACTATGGCCCCACCCGCCTGCTCACCGGGATCGAGCGCGAAGCATCGGCCCTGGGGTGGCATTTGTTGCTGCAGAGCTTTGACCAGGCCCGCTCCGAGGACGAGCTCGAGCGAATTGGCACCAACCTGATCTCCGAGCGTGTTTCCGGCGTGTTGTGGGTCTACCCTGAATTGAGCTCGGATCAAGAGCAGGCTTTCTACGAGCAAATCGCCGCCCACGCGCCTGTCTTTTTTCTGAGTATGTTGCCGGTCACCGGAACGCCCGTGCTGAGCGTTGACAACCGGGCCGGGGCGCGCATGGCGGTCGAGCATCTGATTACCCGAGGCCGGCGCCACATCGGGATTATTACGGGCGAAATCGAGCTGTGGTCGGCCCTCGAACGTCAAGCGGGCTGGCACGACGCCCTATCGCGGGCCGGTCTGCCCAGCCCCGCCATGGCCATCGCGCATGGCGACTGGACCCCCGCCAGCGGCGACGCTGGCATCCGACAGCTCCTGAAGGCCAACCCCGACCTTGACGCGGTGTTCGCCAGCAACGATCAGATGGCCTTCGGCGCAATGCGAGCGGCGATGCAGTTGGGTAGGCACGTGCCGCAAGATCTGGCGGTCATCGGATTTGACAACACCCCCGAGTCGGCGGTGTTTACTCCGGCGCTGACGACCGTGCAGCACGACCTGGTGGAGCTTGGCACGCTGGCCGTGCGCGAATTGCACCGCTTGGTTGAGGCGCAGCGGAACGGCCAGGATATCCCACGACCCGCGTCGCTGATGCTGCAGCCATCGCTCGTTGTGCGGGAGAGCGCGTAGCGCAGACCACGGAGGGCAGACGGCGGACCGCATCAAGCTCGAAAAAGCTGCGGTCTGCGGTCCTCGGTCTGCCACCCGCCGTCCACGGCCTGCGCTCGCCCCCTCCTGTAAAATCACGGCATGACAAAGAAGGCTCTGATCATCGGCGTGTCGTCACAGGACGGCTCGTATCTCGCCGACCTGTTGCTCGAAAAGGGATACGCCGTCACCGGCACCATCCGCCGCAGCACCAGCTACACCAAGGAGAACATCGCCCACCTGGCCGGCAAGATCGCGATCGAAGCCGCCGACCTGATCGACGGGGAGAGCATCGCCCAGGCAATCAAGAAACATCACCCCGACGAAATCTACAACATCGCCGCCCAATCCGTCCCGGCCGACAGTTGGACCCATCCGTTGTACACCGGCGAGGTCACCGGGCTGGGGATCGTGCGGGTGATGGAAGCCGTCCGACACCACGCCCCGCACGCCCGGGTGTACCAGGCCACCAGCCGTGAGATTTTTGGCGACATCCGGGCCGAGCGCGCGACCGAGGAAACGCCCATCCTGGGCAACAACCCATACGGCATCGCCAAGGCATATGCCCATATGATGACCAAGAGCTACCGCGAGTCCTATGGGATGTACGCGTGCGCGGGGATCCTGTTCAATCACGAGAGTCCGCGGCGCAGCCTGCATTTCGTCACCCGCAAAATCACCGCCGCCGTCGCCTGCATCGTAAACAAGGTCGCAAGCCCGCCGCTGGATGAACTCGGCCGGCCGCTCGTCACCGATGGAAAACTGCGCCTGGGCAATCTGGATGCCTGGCGCGACTGGGGCTACGCCAAAGAATATGTCGAGGCGATGTGGCTGATGCTGCAGAACAGCACCCCGACCGACTACGTCATCGGCACGAACACCGCTTACCAGATCCGGGATGTCTGCCGGATCGCCTTTGCCCGGGTCGGATTGGATTGGGAAAGGTACGTCACCAGCGATCAGGTCCTGATGCGGCCGACCGAAATCACCCCGCTCAAGGGCGACTACAGCAAGGCCAGGGCCGAGATGGGCTGGGAACCCCGCACCACCCTCGAGCAACTCATCAACCTGATGGTCGACGCTGACTTGCAGCGCTTCAAATGACGAGAAGCGCTGCCGAAGACCCCGAGTCCGAGCTCGAGGCCCGTGAAACAGTCCTGCTGCGCGACGGCGTGCCCGCCTTCACGCCCGGTCATCTTTACTTTTTCTTCGGCGACATCATGGACGTGTTTGAGGCCCGCGCCGCCGCGAATACAAATGCCGTTTGTGAGCTTGTCAAGGTCGATCCGCTGAACGACACTGACGAGGACATCAACGCGCGCCCGGCCTTGCTGACCGTGCTCCAGAACGGCGACATGCGCTATCTCACACCGGAGGGCTGGGCGCCGTTCGGCTATGGCCCGCGCGACTTCACCCCGTTTGGCGAACAGCAAATGCTGTGGTTCAGCCAGCTCGCCGAAAAGGGCGAGCGCAGCGCCGGCCCGTCCTAACGACGCGCTGGCATGGACGACCCAGCAGCCATGAGTGTTCCCGGCCGTATGCAGGCCGTTGCCGTGCGCGCCTATGGCCCGGGTTTTGATGGCCTCGCGCTGGCTGAGCGCCCGGTCCTCTCGCCCATCGACGACCAGGTGTTGGTGCGCGTCACCGCTTCTCCGATCAACCCAAGCGACCTCAGCTTCGTCCAGGGACAGTATGGGGTGCGCAAACCGTTGCCCGCCGTCGCCGGTTTCGAGGCAGCGGGCCTCGTCGTGGCTGCCGGCGAGGGCGCGGCCGCCCAGGGTCTGCTAGGCAAGCGCGTGGCCGCGCTCTCCGGCGGCAACGCGGACGGGGCCTGGGCCGAATACATGCTGGCCTCGGCCGCGTTCTGCGTGCCGGTTCCGGATGATATCGGGGACGACGCTGCCGCCTCGCTGATCATCAATCCCTTCACGGCCTGGGCCCTGGTCGGTCTCGCCCGCGCGGCTGGGACGAAGGCCCTCGTTCAAACGGCCGCCGGGAGCGCGCTGGGCCGGATGATCCAGCGCCTGGCCGCAGCGCATGGCATCGCCTGCATCAACGTGGTCCGCCGCCCCGAACAGGTCGATGCGCTGGTCAAGGCGGGCATGGCGCCCACATTATTCAGCGGAGCCGCCGACTTTGACGCGCAGCTCGGCACGTTGTGCAAGACCCTCGACGCGCGGATCGCGGTCGATGCCGTGGGGGGCGCGCTGACCGGACGGGTGGCCCGTGCCCTGCGGCCGGGCGGGCGGGTCATTGTCTACGGCGGACTGTCCGGCGAGGAGCCGCGGATCGGAGTGGATCAGCTCATCTTCCGGGACAAAAAGCTCGAGGGCTTCTGGCTGTCATCCTGGCTGCCCGGCCGGTCCGCGGATGAACTTGCGAAGTTGGCCATTGAGATCCCGGCGCTGGCCCGCGACACGCTCAGCACGGTCACCCGGGCGCGCTATCCGCTCGCGCGCTTTCGCGAGGCGTTGACCGATTACGCCGGGCAGATGTCGGGCGGCAAAGTGCTCTTTGTCCCCCAGGCCGCAGCACTTTAGTCGAATCTTTCGGCGGCAATATGCCCGGCGGAGCCGGGCATATTGCCGCCGAAAACACGCTAAAGTGCCGCCTTCACGACCTTGGTCAGCGACTCGGCCTTAAGCTCGCTCAACGACAGGCACACGCCTTCAAGGTTCTCGGCCAGCTTGCGGGCCAGGCCCTGGTCGAAGGCGACGTGCTCCATGTTGATGACAATCGAGCGAATCTTTTCCTCCGCGATCTGGTTGGCCATCTGATACGCCTCGACCTGGGGCGGGAGATTGCTCATGCTCACATTGCCCGCGCCATCGGTCAGAATGATCATCAGCGGGAGCACCTCCGGCCGCAAACGCAGCTCGCGCATGATGACATGGTACGACAGGGTGAGCCCGGCCGTGAGCGGGGTCTTGCCCCCGACCGGGATGTCGCGCAACGCTTTCTGGGCCAACTCGACCGACGATGTCGGCGGCAGGATCAAGGTGGCGCTGTTCTTCTGGAAGACGATCAGCCCCACCCGGTCGCGGCGCTGATAGGCATCGGTGAGCAATGACATGATCGCGCCCTTGGTCGCCTGCATGCGCTCGGCCACGGCCATGCTCCACGACGCGTCGACGACGAAGATGATGAGGTTCGACACCCGCTTCACGCGCACCTTGCGCATAAAGTCCGGACGTTTGATGTGAAACGCGCGGGGCTTCCCGCCCGGGACGAGGGCGGCATCTACCTTGCGCTGGCGTTGATACGGCGCGGCCGTCCGCATGGTCGCGTCAAAGGCCAGATCCTCGACCCGGCCGTGCATGGGCCGCGACTGGATGTAGCGCCCGCGCTTGCGGTCGGTGCGCGTGGTTGAGCGCCGGCCCGCCGCATTGCGGGTCAGCTTGTCGAGGGGTGTATTCAGTTTTCGCGCTCGAAACTCTTCGCCGAGCGCGGTCTTGTTGCCGCCTTGAAAATCCTGCGCGCTTTGCGGAGCCTGCGGCACGGTCTGTTGCATGGGCTCCGCGGGACTGGACGATGTTTCCGGATTCTCGTTCAGCCCCGTTTCACTTTTTTTGAGGCGTCCTGCTGCTTGCCCTGCTGGGATTGCTGGTCCTGGGCCTGTTGCTGCTCCATCTGGCTTTCGATCTGTTGCAGTTTGTCGCTCAGGGCGCTCATCGCCTGTTCGGTATCCTGGAAGGGATGCCGCTTGAGCCGATGCGGCAGGGCAAGCTCGGCCGCCAGCAGGATGTCGTTCTCGGTGATCGACTCGCGCTTCTGGAACGCCGCGTGGGCGCGAGCCGCCCGCAGGATGACCAGGTCGGCCCGGTGCCCATCCACGCCCATCTGAGCCATCAGGTTGGCGATCGTGGCCAGGTCGCGGCCGGAGTGCTGAACATTCGGCAGCCGCTCGCGCGCCTCGGCGATCTCGAGCGTGAGCTCCGCCTCGCTCGGCTCCCAGGTCTTCATGAACTGGGCCGAGTCGCCCTCAAAAGCGAGGTTGCGCTCTAGAATCCGGACCCGCGCGACGGGATCCTTGATGCTCAGGATATCGACGCACAGGCCAAAGCGATCGAGCAACTGCGGGCGGAGGTCGCCCTCTTCAGGGTTCATCGAGCCGATCAGCACAAAGCGAGCCGGATGGCTGAAGCTGATGCCCTCGCGCTCGACGACGTTGACGCCCATCGCCGCGACATCCAGGAGCAGGTCGACCACGTGATCATCCAGCAGGTTGACCTCATCGACATACAGCACGCCCCGGTTGGCGGCCGCCAGCACGCCGGCCTCGAAGTGTTTCTCGCCCTTTTGGATGGCCTTCTCGATGTCAAGGGTGCCAACCACCCGGTCCTCGGTTGCGCTCACCGGCAGGTTGACGAAGCTGGTTTTGCGCTTGAAGATACGAGGCTTGTCGCCGCGCTCGATGCGGGCGCGCAGGGTCTCGGGAAAGGAAGCCGGGACGCGCGGATCGGAGAAGAACGGATCGCCCTCGAAGACCTCAATCTCCGGAAGCAGGTTGGCCAGCGCGCGGGCGGCCGTCGATTTTGCCGTGCCGCGCTCGCCGCGGATAAGCACCCCGCCGATCTGCGGGTAGATGGCGTTCAGGATGAGGGCGCGCCGCATGCGCTCCTG
>JBDSIP010000427.1:0-2726 GCA_039917915.1 Thermoflexales bacterium | reverse complement strand
GCAGGGTGTTGAGGGTGGCCCGCAAAATGGCAAATTCCAGATCGTCAGCCCAGACTTCGGGCGTAAACCACAGCCAGACGCGCGCCTCGTCGCCGATGACCTGGAGATGAACGCACCCCGCGCTGCGCCCCTCGACCTCGGCCATGAACGTTTTGCCCGCGTTCGGATTCGGCAAACCGGGATGCTCCATCCGCGCATAGCCGGCCGCCCAGGCGTCGCCGGCATCACCTTCGACCGCGGCAGCCTCATAGATGGCCGTGGCAGCGGTCTTTCCATGCAGCGGCGACAGAAGGATGCGATGGGCGCTTCCAAGGATGAGTCCCGCGGCGACGCGGTGGAGGTATTGCGGCAGCAGGCGCCGAAAGCCGGACGAGAGCGCGCACTGGATGGCTGGCTTATTTTCGGCTGGGATGTCCATCCACACCCAGCCCAAGTGATGCTCGGCAGCCCGGGACACCGTTTCAGCAAGCAGGGCGCGCGCGCAGCCGCGCCGCCGCAGGTCGGGGGCGACGGTCAATGCGCGCACGCGCGCGCTGGTGGCGCGCCGCTCGATCGCAATAAAGCCAGCCGGCTCAATGTTGAGCAGGCTGACCCAGGCCGAACCCGACACTTGCAACAAAATGCCGGCGAGGGCTTCTCTGCCCAGCGGCCGGCGCGCCCATGCGCCGAGCGACGGATCAAGCGCGCCGATGTCCCCGTCGCCCACATCCCGCAAGGCGCGCAACAATTCGCTTGCGCGCCCGGGCACGATCTGGATGCCGCTTCTGTTCTCCATTCCGGCTGGATGGTAATCGATTCTGAGACGCGCGATACGATATACTCCCGCACCCGGATGAGCAACGACCCACGTCCGAAGCCGCTGCCGCAGGACCTGTATACGGAGGAGTATTTCCTTACCGCGTGCGAGGGCTTCGAAGAATTCACCCAGTCAGAAGGCGAGCACCTGTCGCGCCGGTTGAGCCAGGCTTTCCAATTCGCCACCGTCCAGCCGGGGATGCGCGTCCTGGATCTGGGTTGCGGCCGGGGCGAGATTGTTCGGCATGTCTCCCGGCTCGGCGCCGAAAGCTTTGGGATTGACTATGCCCAGGTTGCGGTCCGGATGACCCGGCGGGTCATGGAGCATGAGGCCGGCAAGTCCGGTGTCGCCCGCAGCGATGCAAAACGGCTCCCGTTCATCAGCGATGCGTTTGACCGGGTGCTGATGTTCGACGTGGTCGAGCACCTTCACCCGTGGGAACTGGATGCCTGCCTGACCGAGGTCAGGCGCATCCTTAAGCCGGGCGGGCAGATCATCATCCACACCGCGCCGAACCGCTGGTACGACGCGTATGCTTATCCGATCGTGCGCCAAATTCGGCGCTTGATGGGGCAGGGCGCCAAGTATCCTGCGAACCCCCGCGCGCTGAATGTGGCGATCAATACCGAGGTCCACGTCAATGAGCAGGATATCCTGCGCATGCGGGCCTTTCTCAAGCGGGCTCAGTTTAACGGGATCAATGTCTGGCTCGACACCCCCCCGCAGCATCGCAACGAAGGCGGCCTGATGGCCGCGCTGCGACATGTCGCTTTCAACTGGGTTCCCTTCGCCTGGTTTTTTGAGCGTGAAGTGTTTGCCGTCGGCGCGAAGTAGGAATGTTCTTCGGAAGGGATACCCCTTCTGGAAACAGCGGTAAAATCACACTCTTATGAGCAAGAAGACCCGCCGCTATCGCACCCCGAATCTGCCCACGTCCGCCTATGGTTCTGTCGGCGGGGCTGGCTCGGCGTCAACCGCGACGGTCAGTGCACCGGTCCAACGCGCGCCGGTCGCCCAGGTCATTGCCAGGAATTGGCAGGATGAGTATCACGAGGTCCTTGGCGACCTCAAGAAAACCGGCATCATCGCCGTTATTCTTCTGGCCGCGATGATCACTCTCTCCTTCGTTATTCGCTAGAAACTGTCTTAAAACTTCCGGCGAGATCACAATCCCGCGCCAGGCGCGGGGATCGTGATCTCACCCATGATGCTTGGGATGACTTCTAGTCTGGCAGAAACGGGCGGCTGCCGGGCGGCCCTTCCGGCAGGTTCTCTGCCCGCCATGCCTTTGGGTATCGGATCTGGTTGGGCGTCGGCGCGTCGAGGTATTTGCCCATTTCGCGCGCCCCCGCCTCAACCATCTCATTGACCCGCGAGAAATCGCCCAGCGCGACATCCGGAAAGTCGTAAATCGGGATGTGATGGACGACGATTCCGGGCATGCGCACAACGCTCTCCAGTTCACGCAGCGCCTCGCCGTAGAGCACGGGTTTTACTGCGGCGTCGACGATGTTGAGCAGGCGGTCGAAACTGCGCGGATGGTCGTGCGAGAAGGCCAGATCGATCGCGTAGATCTCGGTTGCTCCCCGCGAAACCGCCAATCGAACGGGCAGATTTGAGACCGCGCCGCCGTCCACGAAGACCTCACCGTTGCGCAGCGTGGGCGGGAAGAAGCCCGGCACAGCCGCGCTGGTGACAATTGCATCGGCGACGCTGGCGGTTGGATCGTCGCCATACACATACAGCGTATGGGTGCGCAAATGGGCGGTCGTTACGTAAAGTTTGACCGTAAGATCGCCGAAGGTCTTCCGGCTGCCCGGCAGCGCCCTGCGCGCAATCCAACGCTTCAAGGCCTTGTTGTCCGAGATGTAGCTTGCGCCGCGCACGAGCTGCCAAAGTGACCGGCCGGGGCTGGCCGAGATCAGCCGGC
>JBDSIP010000426.1:0-2907 GCA_039917915.1 Thermoflexales bacterium | reverse complement strand
GCGGCCAAAGTTGCGCGGGCCTATCGACGCGCCCTATTCGACATCGCCCGGTCGCTTGGCGAAGGCCAGGCAGCGCTGATCGTCTCGCACTCCGGTGTGGTCGAGGGGAGCGTCATGGCCTGTCTGACGGAAGTGGATGGCATCGCCCTGGGCCGCGGGGTTGGTTATTGCGAAGGCGTCAGGCTCATCTTTGAGCAGGATGGCTTTGTTGCGGCGGAGATCCTGCGCGTTGGCGCTACAATTCGCATCAAGCGGGGCCAGCCAATTTAGCGGACCCGACTCATAACGTTTTACCAAAGGAGCAAGCTATGACCATCGGAATCAGCAGCGTGCGGGGCGTCAGCGCCGGCGCCGCCAAGTCGCTTAAGGGCATCGGAATCACAAACAGCGAGAAGCTCCTCGCAAAGGCAGGCGGGCCCAAGGACCGCGCTGCGCTCGCAGCCCAGCTCGGCATGGACGCCAAAGTGGTGCTTGAGTTGGCCAACCGGGCTGACCTCGCCCGAGTCAAGGGCATTGGCAAAGTCTTCTCGGATCTGCTCGAGAACACCGGCGTTGACACGGTCAAGGAACTCTCGAAGCGCAAGCCTGAGAACCTCGTTTCTGCCATGGCCGAGGCGAATGGCCGCCTGCAGCTCGCCAAGCGAAATGCCACCCTGGCCGAAGTGACAAACTGGGTCAGCCAGGCGAAGGCCCTTCCGCCGACCCTGAAGTACTAGAAGTCATCCCAAAAATGAGGGGCGAAATCACAACCCCCGCGCTTCGCGCGGGGATTGTGAGTCCGCCAGATTATTTTCGATCGCTTCCAGACCACCGTTCATGCGCAGGGTCGCACCCGCGTTGGATTTTCAGGGCGCGCCGCGATTCGTTTCGTCCAAATCGCGCGGTGGGCCCGTCTTTTTTTACATGCCGTCAAAGTCCACCGAAGAACACCGCGAAATTGCCGCGCGCCAGGGGCCGATACCGCTCGCCATCATCACCGTCAGTGATACCCGCACCCGCGAGAATGACACCGGCGGCGATCTGATCGAACAACGGGCGGTGTCGGCCGGTCATACGATTGTCTTTCGGGCCATCGTCCGGGACGAGCCCGACCAGATCGGCGCCCTCCTCGATCGCATCATCGTCGAAACCAGCGCGCGCCTGCTTCTCTTTACCGGCGGCACGGGTATCGCCCCGCGCGACACAACATACGATGTCATCTCGCGCCGGATCGAGAAGCCCATGCCCGGTTTCGGCGAGCTCTTTCGCATGCTCAGCTTCGCCGAGGTTGGGCCGGCCGCGATGCTCTCGCGCGCAACGGCCGGAGTCTACCGCGGCCGGCTGGTCTTCTCCATGCCCGGCTCGCCCAATGCGGTTCAAGTGGCGATGGACAAACTCATCATCCCCGAAATCGAGCACTTGGCCTGGGAAGTTGTGCGATAGCGCGCAGCCAGTAATGTGGGGCGAGATCACAATCCCCCCGCTTCGCGGGGGGATTGTGATCTCGCCAAATGTTTTTAGGATCGCTTCCGGGCGTATAATCCCCAAGACAACTGAATAGCTACGCAGCTTGAGATGACCCGAGGGCGACTGCGCCAGGGTGCGAAGGTGGAAGCCGGTGACGCGCGTGACGCGCGAATTCCGGCGCTGTGCCGCAACTGTAGCCGGGGAAACCCGGGAGCCAGGACTCCTCTCTCAAGCGCTCAAACGCCCTTCTCGCGACAAGGAGGTCGAGCATGTGGAAGTAGATTCTCGGACTGGATGATGGACTTAACTCGGTCCACACACCTCAGACACGCAGATTTGTTCTTCACAGTTCGCCCCCGGCCAGACAGAAGGCCGGGGGCGTTTTCTTTTTTCTGGAGTAATCATGTTTCAACGTTCGTTCTCCCGGGCCCAGGGCCTGCGCAATGGCGCACTGGCCATTCTGGCGCTCGCAGCCCTCGGCGGCTCGCCGGCTTCGGCGCGCGCCGCTGATCCGATCGCCACCACCACCCAGCGCGCAGTCGCGTGGCTGAGCGCCAAACAGCAACCCGATGGCGGCTTTGGCACCGGCTTCTCGGCTGGAAGCGACGTGGGCGCGACTGCAGACGCGGTTGCCGCGCTTGCCGTCGCCGGCACGTCCGTTCGCGCGCTCAAATCCGCATCCGGCGCGTCGCCGCTCGACTACCTCGCGGCGAAAGTCGCCGCAGGCGGGCTCAAGACCGGGCAGATCGCCAAAGCCGTCGCCGGACTGGTCGCCGCCGGGATCGATCCGCGCGCCTTTGGCGGCCATGACTTGGTCGCGGACCTCGCCGCGGGCCAGAATCCCAAAACCGGCATCATCGGCGATAACATCTTCACGCATGGCCTGGCAATGCTGGCATTTGCTCGGGCGAAAGCGCCCCAGCCGGCTGGCGCCGCGGCGGCCCTGATCGCGGCTCAGAGCGCGTCCGGGGGTTGGGCCTTCACCGGGGCCGGCGCGCCGGATGTCGACACGACTGCCCAGGCCGTCATCTCCCTGATTGCGGCGGGCTATCCGGCCAACAGCGGCCCAGCCGGTCATGGATTGAGCTATCTCAGCGGCCTGCAAAACGTAGACGGTGGCTTCCCCTATCAGTCGCCCTCCGATTACGGCACCGACAGCAACACCAACTCGACCGCCCTTGTCATCCTCGCCCACATCGCCAGCGGCGACCAACCCGAGTCCTGGTTCCGCCCAGGCGGATACAACGCGCTTGGCAACCTGGTCCTCGCCCAGCGCCCAAGCGGCGCCATGCCGTACCAAGCCGCTTATCCCGACGAGAACGTGCTGGCCACCATTGGCGCGATCCCGGCCCTGATGCGACAGAATCTGCGCTAGACGAGCGGCGAATCATGAGGGGCTGGCTGAATCAGCGCGGCGCAAAATCCCTGGCGGCACTGGCCGCTGTCGCCGCGCTGTGCCTC
>JBDSIP010000425.1:0-3351 GCA_039917915.1 Thermoflexales bacterium | reverse complement strand
CAGGCACATCGAGCAGCCCGGCTCGCGCCACTCGGCGCCGGCGGCGAGGAAGATCTCGTGCAGACCCTCGCGCTCGGCCTGGGCCTTGACCGGGGCGGAGCCCGGCACGATCATCACCCGCACCTTGTCGCTGACCCGGCGGCCCTTCAGCAGCGCGGCTGCCTCGCGCAGGTCGCTGATCCGGCCGTTGGTGCAGCTCCCGATGAAGACCACGTCGATCGGGCGGCCGAGCAGCGGTTTGCCGGGCTCGAGGCCCATGTAGACCAGTGCCTTTTGCAGCGCGGCGCGCTGGCTGACGTCGGCGATGTTGGCCGGATCGGGGACCGGGGCGTTGATGCCGATTCCCATGCCCGGGTTGGTGCCGTAGGTGATCATGGGTTCGAGCGCGTCCGCGTCGAGGGTGAGGGTGGCGTCGTAGGTCGCGCCTTGGTCGGTGGGCAGCGCCCGCCACCTGGCGACGGCCTGATCCCAGGCGGCGCCCCTGGGGGCGAACTCGCGCCCGGCAACGACGTTGAAGGTGGTGTCGTCGGGGGCGATCATCCCGGCCCGGCTGCCGCCCTCGATGCTCATGTTGCAGACAGTCATGCGGGCTTCCATCGACATCTCGCGGATGGCCCGGCCGGTGTACTCGAAGACGTAGCCAGTGCCCGCGCCGACGCCGTATTTGGCGATGATGCCGAGAATGATGTCCTTGGCCGAGACGCCCTTCTTGAGCGAGCCAGTCACCTGGACTTCCATCGTCTTCGGCTTGCGCTGAAGCAGGCACTGGGTAGCGAGGACCATCTCGACCTCGCTGGTGCCGATGCCGAAGCCCAGCGCGCCAAAGGCGCCATGGGTGGCGGTGTGGCTGTCGCCGCACACGATCGTCATCCCGGGCTGGGTGAGGCCGAGCTCGGGCCCGATGATATGGACGATGCCCTGTTTGGCGGCGCCTTCGCCCTCCTTGATGCCATAGAGAACGATCCCATTGTCGCGGCAGTTCTGCTCGAGCATGCCGATCTGCTTGATCACCATGTCATCAACAATGGGCAGGTCGCGCGAGAAGGTCGGTATGCCGTGGTCCATCGTCGCGAAAGTGCGATCGGGCCGGCGGGCCCTGATCCCGCGCTGGCGCAGGCCGGTGAAGGCCTGAGGCGAAGTCACCTCGTGGACGAGGTGCAGGTCGATGTAGAGCACCGCCGGGCTGTCCGGGTCCTGGGCGACCACGTGGGCGTCCCAGATTTTCTGAAAGAGTGTATTAGGTATGGATCTCGTCTTGCTTGTGAAGAACATGATTATCCACGGGCGGTCGGGCCGGGTACCACCGCCGCCGGCCGCGTTCGAGGTGCGCTGCCACCGGCCGTCGGCATCAATGTCGACTTCTCTGTCACCCTCGACCGGAAGTACTTTCCTGGCAATGCGCCTCTTCGCGCAGCGCTGCCTTTTCCGCTGCGCTTTCCAGGCGACTATCCGACTTCGCGCCGTTCGAGGGTCGTGTCTGCGGCGCAGGATCTCTGGCGCTGAATCTACTTCGGTGAGATGACCTCGAGTGCCTTCGCCCCATCGCGCAGCCACTTCACGGGCGCATGGGCGTCGAAGGTGGCGAACTTGCCGCCGTGACGCGCGGCAAGCCCGAGCAGATACATATCCGTGAGTTGTTTGGGCGAGCAGCCCGACAAATCGAGCACCTGTTTCGCGTCGGCCAGCGAGTAGTCGTCGGCCAGAAAGACGTGATTGGGCCGGCGCCGGATCACCCTCAGGGGTGTCAACGCGACGGAAATCGAGCCAGGCCCGCCCGGATACTGCGGATGGCCATAGACCCGCAGGAATCCGTTTTCGGTGAGCGGACAGGTTGCAAGGGCGGGCTGTTTCAGCCCCTCGGTCCAGCGCAGCGCTGCTGCATGGAAGTCACTCCCGGGGTCTGACAGCGCAATCAGAACGTTGATATCGAGCAGATGAAACATGGCTAGATGCCCATCTCCTCACGCATCTTGTTGACCCAGGTGTTGGTGACGACGTTTGTCTCATTGCGCTTTCGTTTCAGCACTGCAAAGCCTTGAGGATTGAGCGTGTACAGGTCCGGCCGATCCAGTTCCGGGCTCTTGACGGGAGTCTTGTCCTCCTCCGCCAACTCGCGCTGCAGGGCGGACAAGAAGAGATCCTTGAGCGATTCGCCCCGTTCAACCGCGCGGATCTTCGCCTTGCGATATAGCGTGTCGGGAATCTCGATCGTCGTCTTCATGCGGATACTTTACCGTATAACCATATTCCCGTCAAACCGGATCACGCAGGACGCGGACGCTGCCGATGAGGCGGAGGCGCTATCATCTCCAGCGACATGGCGAACATCGAACTGGACGGCGCGCCCGTCGCAGTTGAATGACTGATGCAGGTCGCCCGCGAACGCAGGGGCAAGATCCCGATGCTTGGGTAGGGGTTGGAGGCTTACTTTGTCGTTAGGAACACGGATCAAACGGATGCGCACGGATTTGAACGGATATCCTTTTGGATCGGACCTGAAATGCTGACTAAACATGCCGATCTGACCGAGAAGATCATCGCCGCCTTCTACGCGGTCTACAACGCTTTGGGGAGCGGCTTCCTGGAGAAGGTCTATCGCAATGCGCTCGCGCTTGAACTTGGCAAGCGCGGTCTAGATACGCAGATTGAGGTCCCAGTTCGGGTGTATTACGGCGGTGTTGCGGTGGGCGAGTACTTTGCCGACCTCGTGGTTCAACGGTTGGTGATTGTGGAACTCAAAGCCGTGGAGAAGCTCCTGGCCGAGCATGAAGCGCAACTCGTCCACTATCTTCGCGCGACGGAATTTGAGGTTGGGCTGTTGCTTAACTTCGGCCCCGAACCGGCCGTCCGGCGCAAGATCTACGATGAAGAGAAGAAACGCGCCCGCGCAGGAAAGTATCCACTGAATCCACCATCAGCCCCAAATTCGGCCTGACCCAGAAAAAGACCCGTGGGAATCCGTGCGCATCCGTCCGATCCGCGTTCCAACGAGCAAAAGATGATTGAAATCAACGGCGCCTCCCTCGCAGGTGAATAATTCATCCAGGTCGCCCGCGAGCGCGGAGTAAAGATCCCGATGCTGGGGTAAGGATTGGAGACTTGATTTGTCGTTAGGAACACGGATCAAACGGATGCGCACGGATTGGAACGGATATTCTTTTGGATTGGATCTGAAACAGATCCGTGGTAATCCGTGCGCACCCGTCTAATCCGTGTTCCAAAAAGAATGAAGAATGATTGAAATCAACGGCGCCTCCCTCGCAGGTGAATAATTCATCCAGGTCGCCCGCGAGCGCGGAGTAAAGATCCCGATGCTGGGGTAAGGATTGGAGACTTGATTTGTCGTTAGGA
>JBDSIP010000424.1:0-12005 GCA_039917915.1 Thermoflexales bacterium | reverse complement strand
GCGGTCTTGTGGCGCTTGCGCAAACGCAATCTGCCGGACGGGGCGCTGGTCCTGACCTACCTGGCGCTTTACTCGGCCGGCCGCTTTGTGATCTCGATCTGGAGTTCGTATCTCATTGTCGCGATGGGGTTGAACCAGGCGCAGATCATCAGTGTGCTGGCACTTGCGGTGGCGTTGCCGCTGCTCACGGTTCTTTTCCTGCTGCATCGGAACCGGACACCCATGTCCATGCAACCCTGACTGGGTTCGGTGGCGCATCGCGTTCGCGGAAAGTCCGCCGCACCCGCGAATATGCCTATGCGCAGGCGGGCGAAATGGCGCTGGTTGCGAGCGGCATGGCGCAGTAATGTCGCTTCGGAATAAGGAGACGATCTCGAATGACTCAACAAACAAATTCTGAATTGAGGGTGCCCGTCCGCGGTATGACGTGCGCATCTTGTGTCGCCCACGTCGAGCGGGCGATCAAGGCGTTGCCCGGCGTAACCGGGGTAGTGGTCAACCTGGCCGCCAGCAAAGCCACCCTGACCTACGACCCAGAAAAAGTGACATTGGCCGATGTGCGGGCTGCGGTTGACCATACGGGCTATCTGGTGCCGGCCGACAAATTGACTCTGGATGTGCGCGGGATGACCTGCGCTTCGTGCGTGGATCATGTGGAAGGCGCGCTGAAGGAGCTCCAAGGCGTACTCAGTGCGACAGTGAATCTGGGGACCGGATCCGTGCAGGTTCAGTATGTTCCAGACCTGGTCACGGCGAATCAGATGAAGCGTGCCATAAAAGACGCGGGCTACGAGGCCGAAGAACGCGGGACGGGCGCAAAAGGCGATGCCGTGGACCGCGAACGACAAGCGCGCCAGGACGAGATCCACCGCCAGGGTCGCAATCTGATCGTCGCCGGAACCGTTGGCTTGCTGGTGATGATCGGCACATTCTACGAAATGCTCGGACCGTTCAAAACCATCATTCCGGAGTTCCTATCCTACAAATGGGTGATCGGCTTGCTGACCACGCCGATTGTGTTGGGTCCGGGCCGGCAATTCTTCATCAATTCATGGCGCGGCCTCAAACACGGCGTGACCGACATGAATCTACTGTATGCCACCGGCATCGGCGCGGCCTATGGCATCGCCGTCATCAACACGGTGTTCCCGAACGCCGGGTTTGGCGGCGAAGGGGCGACATTCTTTGAGAGCGCCGCGCTGCTTACGGCTTTCATCGTGCTTGGACGCTGGTTGGAGGCATTGACCCGCGGGCGCGCCTCTGACGCGATTCGCAAGCTGATGAAGATGCAACCCAAGGTCGCGCGCGTCATTCGCGACGGGAAGGAAATCGAGCTGCCCGCCGACGAGGTTGTGATCGACAATCTGATCGTGGTGCGCCCGGGCGAGGGCATCCCGGTGGATGGCCTGGTGGTCGAAGGTTACTCCGCCGTGGATGAGTCGATGCTCACCGGCGAAAGCCTGCCCGTGGAAAAGCGGAAGGGCGACTCAGTCATCGGCGGTACGTTGAACAAAACCGGCGCATTCAGATTCACCGCCACCAAGGTGGGCAAGGATACCGCGCTGGCGCAGATCATCAAACTGGTCGAGGACGCCCAGGCCAGCAAGGCCCCAATCCAAAAGCTGGCGGACTGGGTGGCCGGTCACTTCATTCTGGGCGTTCACGTGCTGGCGGTATTGGTGTTCCTGTTCTGGTTTTTCGCGGGATATCGCGCGTTCTTCGACCCGAACTCCAGCTTCATCCTCTCCCCGTATAAGCTGGGCGAGATCGGCGTGTTTGGCTTCAGCTTGTTGCTTTCGGTAACGGTGTTGGTTATCTCCTGCCCATGCGCGGTTGGCCTGGCGACCCCCAGCGCCATGATGGCGGGCACGGGCAAGGCGGCGGAGTACGGAGTGTTGTTCAAGGGCGCGGAGGCCATCGAAAATACCAGCAAGGTCCATACGATCATCTTCGACAAGACCGGGACGCTGACAAAAGGCGAGCCGTCGGTCACCGATGTCGTGGTCACAGGCGGCGACTCATCTTTGCTTCTCCGCCTGGCTGCCATCGCTGAGAAGAACAGCGAGCATCCGCTTGGCGAGGCCATCGTGCGCGGGGCCACAACCCGCGGGCTGGATGTTATCGATGCGGATACATTCAACTCCATTCCCGGGCACGGGGTTGAAGCTGTCGTCGACGGTCGGGCTATCCTGTTGGGCAACCGCAAGTTGATGAAAGACCGGAGGCTGGATTTCGCCCCATTCATGCTGCGGGCGGAACAACTCGAAAACGACGGCAAGACCGTGATGTTTGTCGCGCTGGACGACGCCCCCGCGGGCCTGATCGCGGTCGCCGACACATTGAAGGAGTTCTCCGCTGAAGCCGTGGCCCGGCTCCGCGCAATGGGGCTGCAAGTTGCCATGATCACAGGCGACAACCGGCGCACGGCCGAAGCGATTGCGCGCAAAGTCGGAATTGAGCGTGTGCTGGCCGAAGTGCTCCCCCAGGACAAGGCGGAGGAAGTGAAGAAACTGCAGGCGCTGGGCAAGAAGGTGGTCATGGTTGGCGACGGGGTCAACGACGCCCCGGCCCTTGCGCAGGCGGAAGTGGGTATGGCGATTGGATCAGGCGCGGATGTCGCCAAGGAAACCGGCGACGTGATCCTGATCAAGGATGACATCCGCGACGTGGTGGTCGCGCTCGAGGTCGCCCGGGCGACGATGGGCAAAGTCAAGCAGAATCTGTTCTGGGCCTTCGCCTACAACATGCTGGGCATCCCGCTCGCCGCGGGTCTGTTTTACCCCATCGTTTCAGTGATCATCAGCCCGGAAATCGCGGGGCTGCTGATGGCGGTGAGTTCGGTCACCGTCACCTTGAATACGCTGCTGCTCAAGCGTTTTAAGCCCACACCGTGGCGAGGTGGAAGTCCGCCGACGCGCAAATCCATCCGGCTGCAACCCGCGCGGTCACCAGCCAGAATCGCGTGATTAGCCACGCAACTTCGATGGAGACCGCGAGACGACGAGGTCCCTCGGCCTCCATACAAGTTGCGCGTCAAACAGAAGGAGTGAGGTTACATGGAACATGAACAAAGCGAGAAGCGCGTGGCGCGCCGCAGCGCAATGATCTATCTGCCCCTGGCATTCGGCATCGCGGGACTGTTTCTGCTCGCGGCCAGTATCGGAAACTATCCATCGGTCGCGAAACTGGGTGGAACCGTCTGGGTGGGCCTGCTCAGCCTGATCGTGAGCATGCCGCTTGTCACGGCGCTGGTGAAGGTGCGCTTGCGCGGTCGATGACCCAATGCGCGCGGCTGCCGGGTGTGGCGGATTTCCCCCTCCGTCGCGCCCGGCGCGGAGGGATCATGGTGATCTATTCGATCGACCGGACTGAGAAGATGGTCATGGCGCTGGCCGTTTGGCTGTGCGGATTGCCCATCGCTTTCGGCGTTGCTATGTTGATCAGCCCGCAAGCCGGCCTTGCGACTGCTCTCGGAATGTTGATTCTGACGACCGCGATGTGTTGGGCGCTCTGCGGCGCGCGATTCGCTCTACGGCGCAAGAGCGATCGCCGCACGGTTTCTTCACACCGCGCCGTATTTGTACTTCGTGCTCGCCTCAATCAACGCGATCTCCGCCGCGGTCAAATCAAACAGGCGGTAGACGTGGGCGTTGAGCTCGGTCTCCAGCCGGATGATGTCGCCGGTCAGCGCATCATGTCGGGCGCGCTGCTCGCCCAAATAGGTCTCCCAGCCAGCCCGATCGCGCACGGGGATGTCGGCCCGCATGGCCTTCTTGACTTCGGCGCGGAACGCGGCAAAGCCGAGCGTCCACCACGCGCTGAGCGCATTGTTGAGTTTGCCGCCGCCGCCTGGCGCGCTGAGATCCGTCAAAATGCGCGCGCGGGTGTCCCGATGGAGGGCATACCGGGCCTTGGCTTGCTCGGTGATCCGCATCGCGAGATCGCCAAGCACGGCGCGGTCCTCGGCGGTGGCAGAAGGGATGGGCAGGCGCTCGATGAATTGAGTCTGGAGCCGGTAGCGGATGGTACCGTCACGCTCACCCTGGGGGGTGCAAAGCTGGCTCATGCAGTGCCAGATACACCGGGACTGCAGCACAGCCAGAATAAAGGGATCGTCAACGCGAAGCATGTAGCCCGTGTTGTTGGTCAGAAGGCCGCTACTGTCCCAGGAGAAACGGGGGTACTTGGAAATGTCGGGCCACAAAATCTTTGGCTTGTCGAACTCTGCGTGGTATTCAACCGGGTCCTGAATCTCATACCACTTATAGGCGCCCGTTTTTCTACCCGTCCATTCCTGCGCGTCGTTCCAGTCCGCAGGCTTGGGTTCGAGGGCCGTTCGAAACTGCGACAAATGCGCTTTGATCGCCGGGAACGCGTCAATATCTTCGCCGCGCCGCATGAAGATGAGCCAGCGGTCTTCATCTTCGCAATACCAGGGTCGAAGATCCTCACCCCGCACAAGTTTTCGCAACTTCGAACTCGACCCAGCGTCTTGGGCGCAAAGCTGATCGCGAACAAGGCCATCCACGATGAAGGCCTCATTCAGGCCCGTGACCACACCACGATAAAGCTGTTGCGAGAACACCTCGCCCAGCGGCGCGCCGCGTTGCATCACCTTGGCAAACAATGTGCGCCCGTCACTGACGCCTAGCTGCCAGCCCTCATCATTCTGGTCGTGGATCGACACCGGGGCGAACTTGGCCGTCAGGCGGCGCTCGAAGTTGTCCAATCCTTCGCCCCGAGTGAACACGGCCACCTGGGCGGTCTGGGCCGCGTCCGGAGCCGCTTTGCGCACGATCGGGATGGCCGGGACGAGGTCCGGCGCGTCTTCGAACACCCGGTTGTCGCCCAGGTCGATCAGGGTCTCAACGCTGACCTTGTTACGCAGATAGGACCGGAGCGGGGCCGCGTAGTTGGCCCGCAGCCAACTGTTGCTGGCGATGTAGCCCAGCCGCCCGCCGGTTTTGAGCAGGTTCAAGCCCTGCCCAAAGAAATACACAAACAAATCAGCCGTGCCCTTGTAGACATCGGGATAGTGGGACTGAAAGAAGGGCTTGAACGGCCCCAATTCCTCTTGCCGGACATAGGGTGGATTCCCAACCACGGCCGAGAAGCCGGCGTCCTCGCCCAGGGACTGGCCCTCGCGATCGAAGAACACCTCTGGAAACTCGATCTGCCAGTGAAAGAAGCGCCCGCCGGCGGCGATGGCATCCGCCTGGGTCAGGATGTCGTCGAGCTGGCGGATGGCCATCCCGGTGCCGGCCGTGGCGCGATCGGCCAGCGGCTTGCGCAACGCCTCGGGAACGTCAAGCCCAAAATGATTGGCCGTCATCAGGTCGGCCAGGCGCTTGTATTTCGCGGTCAAGGTCGCCCGCAAATCCGAATACACCCGCTCCTGCTCTTTCACATCCTCGACGGTCAGAGCCGGGTTGTCCTCGATGATCCACATGCTGTCGACCGCCAGGCTCATGCTGCGGCGGAGTTCTTCTTCGTTAAACAGCGATTCTTGCGGCCCCGCGATTGGCTCAAGCCGTTTGCGTTTCTGAGGTTTGGTCTGGGCAAAGGCGCGCACCGCCTCGAGCTGTTCTCCGACCAGCGAATTGCCCGCCCGCAGGTGGTGGTCGAGAAACGAGAGCGGGCGATCTTTCGCCACGGTCACCAGCCACAGGCTGAGCTTGGCGAGTTCGACGGCCAACGGATTCAGATCCACACCGTAGATGACGCTTTGCGCCACGCGGCGTTTCCAGTAGGCCATATCGCCCTCGCCGCTCGATTTTCCATTCCCCACTGGGGCGATGCCCAGATCAACCAGATAGCGCGCGACGTATTCGACCACCTCAACCAGAAAGTGCCCGCTGCCCATGGCGGGATCAAGCACATTGAGCGTCAGGACGGCCCGCACGCGCGCCTCGTCGGTGCTGGCCCGGGCCGTGGCCTCGCGCAGCGCGGGACCCACCGCCGCATCGACGATGGTCTTGACGATGAAATCGGGCGTGTAGTAGCTGCCGCTGCTCTTGCGTTCGCCCTTGTCGTTGACCAGGTCGACCCGCCAGCCATCCGGACCGGGCTCGGCCAACAGCACAAGGTGGTATTCCAGCAGCCCCTCGTAGATGGTTCCGAGGTGGCGCTCGGCCAGGTCCCGGTAATCGATGAAGTCGCCTTCGACCCGGGTCAGCCTGTCAATCGCCAATTGCAGGTGAGCGTCGCCCACGGCATATTGGCCCAGAAATGGATGACGCCGCGGGTCGAACAAGCCGCCGTTAAAGGTGCCCACCTTCAGAGGCGGACTGCCTTCATTGATGATGTCGAACAACTCGGTGAGCTTGTGCCACATCCGTTTTGTGCCGGTCAGCAGGTGTCGCCCGGCGACTAGATTCTTGCGAACCTCCTCCTTGATGGCCATCAAGCTGTATTCATCGCGATAGTCGGCGCTTTCGCGCACGGGCAGGAGTTCGCGCGCTTCGGCATACAGAATGAAGAGCAGCCGATACAGCGCGATGAGGGAATTGTCGTAAATGGCCTTGAGGCTGGCCGCATCCGTGCTGAGCGCGTTAGCCGGGTGATCCAGAAAGCCCTGGGCGAGATGGCGCAGGGCCTCGTAGACCTGGGTCTTGAGCGTTTCGCTGACGCCCCGCGCGTATCGCGCGCTCTGGCCCAAGAGCTCATCCAACGCAAGCGGGCCCGGGTTGAACGCGCTTCGATGAAAGAACGCGTAGAAATAGAGAAAGGCTTCGACGTCTGCGCCGCGCGCCAGCGCGGGAAGGTCCACCTCGTAGTAGCGGTCGAGCTTGTGCGCGCTGTTCTTGTGATACAGGCGCCAATGCCTGCCGTTGGTCAGCACGCCCCAGGTCACGCCGCTGTGCTGGATGTAGAACGCTATCTGATAGCTCGGGTTCTTGTTGTTGAAGGGGTCGCTGCCCGTGCGCAGAGTCGTGTCCAACGGGCGATCCCAGTATTTGGCGTCACCCACAGCGAGCGCTTCGGCGCCGGGCAGCGCATCCGTCAAGACGCGGTTCTTCTGCGCGTCGCGCGCCGCCGAATCGGCATACAGCACATAGTCCGGCCGCTTGGTGCCGTCCGGGGTGGTCAGCGCCGGTTGCACTTCAAAGGTGTGGCCCAGGAGTTCGAGGACCGGGCGGACCAGCTCGCGTTCGGTCTGGGCTTCGTTGGCGCTCGGGACAAAGCGGGCCAGCAGCGCGGCGATCTCTGCTTTGCTCGCTTCGACCGCCGGATCGCCGGCCAGCATCTTCCAGGCATTGCTGCGCGGCAGGGTCGTATCCAGAAAGTAGTCCGAGAACAACTGCGCGTTGTTGTGCGGATGGGCGGCAAGCGCGAGTTGGGCAGCGGCGGTCATCGTGTGCGGCCCATTGTGCCACCATGACCATCCTGTCCATCCTGTTCATCCTGTCGAGAAGAACCGCCTCACGCGGTCGCGGCCTTGCCCGCGGAATACCGCCGCTGCAGCCAGAACGCGACGTTGACCAGCCCGATCATCACCGGCACTTCGATCAACGGGCCAATCACGGACGCGAACGCCGCGCACGAGTAGATCCCGAACATGGTTACACTCCACTGGGATGTCGGTCCAGGCAGCGTCGCGTCCCGGCCATCAGCGCGTATCTATGCGTTGGCGGCCGCCCGCCCGAAGAATAGCCGGTAGTACCAAGAGCCAAGACACCAAAGCGTCGTTGTGAGGGTCAGGCTTCCGATGAGGACCATCCCTCCGAGGACAAAACCCAAGATCGGTTGCCCGAAATAGAAGGACAGGGCCGAACTCGTCAGAACGACGGTGGAAAGACCGTAGGAAAACCTGCGGGGCGTTGGCGTGGGCGGCAGCGGCGGGGCATGAAACAAGTGACGAACGCCGAGGTTGTAGACCAGGTCGAGCAGCATGCCGCGAGGAAACAGAACCCCGCTCAGGGCAACAAGGGCCATTGATCCGAGCCAAATGGGCGACTGCAGAATGAGGCCGGTCAGGATCAAAATGCTGCCGACCGCCGGCGTGAATCTCAATGCCAACGCATATCGCGACTTCTCGCGGGCATCGAGCGCGTCGAATCCTTGCTTGTCCAGGTTGTCGCTGGTAAATGCACTCAGTCTTGCCATTTTCAAAGTCCTGTTTCCTTAACTCTCAGTCGGGATGCGTTGGGTTATCGATGATGCGTCCGGGGACTCCACATTTCTGTCAGCGGCAGGCTGATCTGTTCGTAGGCCCAGGCCGACACCGGTGGTCAGTGTTTGTCCTACACGGGCCTTGAAGGCCAATTCGAGGCCTGCCATGGCCCAATAAACTGGCTGAAGAATCCGAGACCGGACCCCGGGCGGTTCCACGGCGCGATAGGCAAAAATGCCCACCGCCCCCTGGCCACTTGGGCAGTGTTTCAGACGAGCCCGCGGCGTAACCTCTTCCGTATGCCAATCGTTCCGACTCTCCGCGCGTTGCGCGATCGCGTTCAAGTGCGAGGGACCCGGTCGCGGTTCCTGATCTCAGCATTCTTGATTGGCGCAATCGGGCTCGCCGCGTGCGGCGGCAGCGCCCGCGCGCTCGAGCCCGCGGTGTCGATGGCCCCGATGTCAGATATGCCCATGCAGGTGCAGGCCGCGCCGGTTGTCGTCCAGCAGGCGTATCGTTTCGCGGCCGTCAACCCCGAATTGATGAAACAGATTCCGTGCTATTGCGGGTGCGGGGCGATCGGACACACCTCGAACTACGCCTGTTATGTCTCGGGCATGCTCGAGACTACGAAGCTTGAGTTTGACGCGCACGCGCTCGCCTGCGGAATCTGCGTGGATATCACCCAGGATGCGATGCGTCTTTCGGGCCAGGGCAAATCGCCCGGCGATATCCGTGCCTACGTCGACCTAACCTATTCCAAGTTTGGCCCGTCCAATATGCGCTGATGCCGGAAATACCAATGATGCGCGCTCAGCCTCGCCTCTCCCCCGGCCGTCGCCTGGCCATCCCATTGGCCGTCATCCTCGTCCTTGGCGCGATCGGCGTGGCGGCGATCGCGCGCGGCCCGGGTGTGGTCGAACTACATGCGCGGGTGGCTGAGGCGGGCGGTTTCTCGCCTGCCAGCATCGAGGTCGTGGCCGGACAGCCGATGCGCCTGCGGCTGGTCTCCGATGACATGACCCATGGGTTTGCGATCGGAAAGATGGATCAGCCCAACCTGGCGATTGTGCCTGGCCAGCCCGTCGAGACCGAGCTTAGGTTCGATCAACCCGGCCGGTATGTCTACTACTGCACCCAATTCTGCGGGCCCGGACACTGGCGGATGCGCGGTGTGATCGACGTTTTGCCTGCGAAAGGCGCGGCCGTACGGGGTTCGGAGCCGCCCCCTGCCTATGTAGGGCTGGGATTGGACATCGACGCGCCGCATCCCGCGGCTGCGCTGCCCTCTCGAAAGCCATCGGCGCGCCGCGGCGCCGCGCTGGCCGGCTCAATCCCGGCTGGGATCGCAGCGCAAGCCGGGAGTGGGCGCAAGAGCCCGGAGGACATCTGGCGCGCCCTGCGCGACAACGCGGTCTTCGGCGGCCTGAGTGACGACGATGTCTGGGACGGGGTGGCCTGGCTGTGGCTGAGCGCCGGCTCGCAAAACGGACTTCCCCGGGCCGCGACCCTGTATGCCTCCAACTGCGCCGCCTGCCATGGCGCGAGCGGAAACGGGGATGGCGTGATGGCGGCGTTTTTGGCGAGCGGCGCGAACCTCAGCGCCGATCCAGGCGCCCCGATCATGCGCGGCCAAACAACCGTGTCGCCGACGCGCTTCACCGATCCGGCCGTCATGCTCGGGGCAAGTCCCGCGCTGCTCGAGGGCAAGATCATCCGCGGCGGGATGGGCACCGGCATGCCCTACTGGGGACCCATCTTTAGCGATGCTGACGGGCGCCTGCTGGTCAATTACCTGTGGCGCTTTCAATTCAATGATCAGGAGTAAACAAACTCAATGAGTACAAACACCCGCGTTCCCAGGCGCCGGTCCCGACCCTCCTTGTTGCGCCGGCCGTTCTTCATCGTATTGATGGCGGCCCTGGCCGGCGCGGCCGCCCTCTTTGCCCTTGCGGCCTTCACTGGCAATTCATCCGCCGCATCCGGCGGCGCGCCGATTGAAGCGCGCGGCGCTCCGAAGCTCAAGACGAGTCAGGAGAAGATCGAATTCGGAAACGTCAAGCTCGGGCGGACCATCGAGGCGAAGTTTCTGCTGACCAACGTCGGAGACCAACCCTTGAAAATCGCGGAGGCTCCGTTTGTCGAGCTTGTTGAGGGATGTTGACCGCCCCCCGCGGTCATCAGTTCGATGACCATCCCTCCCGGTCAGAGCGCGACGCTTTCGGTTCCGTTCATGATGCACGGCGCCATGGGCGGCAAGCACACCTTCCGGATCATGATCAAGAGCAATGACCCGGCCCAGAGCGCCCTGCCGCTCTACATCTACTCAAACTGGATCGAGTAGGCGACCAATCGCGCGACGGTTTGACTCTCCGGCGCCCGTCTGAGCTCAGGCGGGCGCAAGCGTTTCCTGCGGCGGATGGTCGATTTCCGGTAACTGCTCAGGCCATCGCCCGGGTTGGTGGACCCGAGATCAGGCTGTCTTTGATGTGCTGTTTCTTCGCGAGCAGCGGAAATGTCGTCACTTTCCTGACATGAACATTATGTTTTGTACGTTGACCATGCAATCTCCTGCTCTTCATCCGTCGGGATCATCCATGTCTGTACGGGACTGCTCTCTGCGCTAATCTCCATAGCGGCGCGATCATTTGCCTTTTTATTGCGCGCCTGCTCCAGACGAACGCCGAGAAACTCCAGTCCCTGGCATATTCGGTTACGCATCGAAGCTGAATGCTCACCGATGCCACCCGTAAAAGCGATCGCCTCCAGGCCTCCCAGCGCAGCGGCAAAGGCGCCGATATATTTGCGGGTGCGGTATGCGAAAACCTGCAACGCTAATTCTGCATGCGCATTTCCCTCCAGCGCCGCTTTCTCCAGATCACGCACGTCTGCGCTCAATCCTGACAGACCGCGCAGTCCGCTTTCGCGATTAAGCATATTGTTCACTTTGCTCGCGGTCATGCCCGTCGCGCGGATGAGGTACAAGATGAGACCGGGATCAATATCGCCGGAACGTGTGCCCATGACCAACCCTTCAAGCGGCGTGAATCCCGAGCTGATATCCACGCTTTGACCATCACGCACCGCACAGATACTCGCGCCATTCCCCAGGTGACAGGTGATGATTTTCGTTCCTCCCGCCCCACGCCCCAGAACCGTTATTAACTGCCGGGACACGTAAGCGTGTGAAAGGCCATGAAATCCGTAGCGACGCAAGCCATAGCGGGCGCATAGTTCCATCGGTATGGCATAGGTATAGGCAACTGGCGGCAGCGTCCGGTGAAAGGCCGTGTCGAATACTGCCACTACAGGCACATCCGGTAGTAAGCGTATCGCCTGCTCCAGGATGGCGACATCCACCGGGTTGTGTAGAGGCGCCAGGTCTTTCAAGGCGCGCAGCTCGTCGAGCACAGCGGGAGTGATGCGCGTCGGCTCCACCAAACGTGCGCCGCCATGCACAACGCGACATCCCACCGCGTCAATCGTGAGAGCGGCTCCGGCATTCTTACCAGTGAAGGCAAGAAGCTGCCGGATGATGTGTTTCACTGCTTGCGCTGGGGTTTTCGCTTCAACCGTCGTACTTACGGGCTTTTGCGTCGCCGCAAACAGGGTTAGCTTGGATTGTGGCTGTCCGACCGGCTCAATACTTCCGCTCGCTAAAACCGTTGCAGAATCCGTCGTGGAAGATGCGTTATTCACATCGGGCATCTGATACAAGCCAAACTTCAGGGTGGCGCTGCCGGGGTTGAGAACAAGGATGTTCAATGCGCCCACTTCCAGTCGCGTATTTCCGGCATGTCATCGCCGTGTTTACGAATGTACTGGGTGTGCTCAAGCCGCTTGTCGCGCATCAGTTGTTTCACATGCGCGCCAATTCGTTTAAGCTTCGGCA
>JBDSIP010000423.1:0-10322 GCA_039917915.1 Thermoflexales bacterium | reverse complement strand
AAACGAAGTCATGGGATACATTGAAAAGCTCGTCAGCTCGGATGAAAGAATCGTCGCGCAACGCCGCCCGCACTGGGTAGTCCTAATCAATGCCTTTGTAGGCCTGTTCTGGCAGCTTTTTCTGCTGCTGTTGCTGTATTGGCTGTTCATTGCCCTTGCGCGTGGCGAAGGGCCGCTGGTGGGCGTCGGCTTTCTAATGAAAGCGCTGGAGGATTTGCGCAGGCCGCTCTCGCTGATATCGAATACGATTCCGCTCCTGATCGGCGCATTCCTGATGCTCAGTTCGGTAATCGGCGTTCTGCGGACAGCGCTGAACTGGGTCAACACAACCAACATTGTGACCACTCGCCGTGTAATCCAGGTGCATGGAGTAATCGCCAAGAGCAGCATCGATTCATCGCTCGAAAAGGTCAACGACATCATGCTCAGCCAGTCAGCGATGGGCCGTGTGCTGAACTTTGGCCATCTCGTGATCATGACCGCGTCCGAGGTTGGGCTGAATCGGATGTTGTATCTGCCCGATCCGGTCGGCTTCAAGCGGGCGATCCTCGACGCCAAGAACACCCTGGGCGGACCGCCCCCGCCGCAGGCGGTCCAGTCGGGCGTGGCTGCCGATCGCCTGGCCGAGCTGGGCAGGCTGCTCCAGCAGGGGTTAATCACCCAGACCGAATACGATGCGCGTCGGCAACATATCCTGAACCAGATCTAGCTTGGCCCGGCCCCTACCCTTCGACTGGTTTATGGCCCTGCGCCAGTTGAACGGCAGGTGCCGGGTCCATCGGCCTATAACTGACAGGCCAACATCGGGATTTCCATCTCCTGACGGGTCAATCCGCCGTGGTGGCCAAAGAAGCGCTGCTCGAGTCGCCCGGGCACTTTCCACCACACCGACTCGCCCGCGAGCGGCAGAACAGTCAGGTTCCCCACCCGGCTGAGGAAGGCCTGCGAAACCGACGGGCCAAAAAATCCCGCCTCGATCAGCTCGGATGTCGGCACGACGATCGCCTTGTCTCGCAGCAAGTCATGGAAGGCCGCCGTTGCCTCCTCCAGCGCTTCCGGCCGAACATGCCAGAACGTATCGCGCGCGGAACCGCTTGGCCAGATTGTCTCGCCACCGGCATGCGTGCGCAGCCAGCGCCGAACCGCAGGCAACTTCTCGTTGATGTAGACGCACGTCTTTGGATTGACCTCGACCTGCCCGTGATCGGCGGTCAGGATTAAGATCGCATCCTTGCGTTTGCCGAGCAGGCGCTCAAAGTTGCGCTCGAGGGTGATCAGGAATTGGTCGGCCTGGGCGTCCACCGCGTCGCTGTCGGGGCCATAGGCATGGGCAAGCGTGTCGATGTCGCTGCTATACAGAAAATAGTAGGCCGAGCCGCGCTGACGCCTCAGCATCTCGCCGAGCCTGACCATTGCTTCGGGCAGGGTTTTGTAGTCGACGTTGTGGGCCGCCGAGTAGAGCGCCTTGCCAGTGGCGCCGCGTGACAGGTCGTTGGGGTGCATGACAAACGTATCCACGCCAGATGCGGCCAGGCGCTGATGCAGGTTGGCCGGAGGAAAGAGCCTGTCGGCGGTAAAACCAAGGGCGGGTAGTGTGTCGCGAACCTTGTCCGTCGCCAGGCAGAACGGAAGCGGCATGATTGTGGCATCTAGTTCCGGCTCGTATTGATACCACTCGTAGACGCCTGATTGTCCCGGGGTCAGACCGGTGTGAATGGCCGTCACGTGCGCGGCGGTTGTGGACGGGAACATCGAGGTCAGGGTCGAGACGACACCGTTGTCGACGAAGTGGCGCAGGATCGGATACCGATCACGATAGCGCTGAAAAAAGCGCCAGCCAAACGCATCGATGAAGAAGAGAATGACGGTATCGCAACGCTCGGGCAGGCCATACAGCGTGTCGGGCGGCAAGTCGGTCGCGCCCTTGCCGGTCAGGCGTCGGGCGATATCCGAGGGCAGATTTGAGAAGCAGTAGGACTCGTACAGCGGGCGAATCAGCGGCTCGCGCCACGAGGCGCCGTCGACAGCGGCCCGAGAAGCAGCGTTGATCATGCCGCCATTGTACGAAGCCGAAAGGTTGGATACACTTGCGCCGTGAATATCGTGCGGGGCGATCGCGGATGGGGGCGCCGGCTCAGGGCCGGCTGGCGGGACACGCTTCTGCTGCTGGATGAATTCAAGTGGCCACTGGCTGCCTTCGCCGCGGTCATAATGCTGAGCAGCATCGCCTGGACCCTCGTGCCGAAGCCGCCCGAGGAAGCCCACACTAATTTTGGCGAGACGGTATATCGGATGATCCAGCTCGTCTTTTTCCAAGGCGGGGATCGATTTCCGCAGACAGACGCTCTGCGGGTTTTTTACTACGCGTTGCCCATTTTGGGCCTGGGTATTTTGGGCCTCGGTCTGGCCGACTTCGGGGCGCAACTTTTCAATCGCCGCGGGCGAAGCAAGGAGTGGGAAATGGCGGTGGCATCAACCTTTCGAAATCACGTTGTGCTGATCGGGATGGGTCACCTGGGTTTTCGGGTGGCAACCCAGTTGCGCGACATGGGGCGCGAACTCGTGGTGATCGAACTGGACGACCCGCAGGACCTCACCCTCGAAATTCGGGCGCGGGACGTGCCGGTCATCATCGACGACGCCACCCGCGATAGCGTCCTTCTCGGGGCCGGGATCGAACGGGCCCGGGCGATCATCCTCGCCATTCAGAATGACGCGTTGAATCTCAAAATCGCATTGAAGGCGCGCGCGCTTAACCCCCAGATCGACGTGGTCGTCCGTATTTTCGACGACGACTTCGCTGAAGCCCTGCGCAAGCAATTCGGATTCACCGCGATGAGCGCGACCAGCCTTGCCGCGCCATTCTTCGCCGCAACCGCGGCCGGGGTCGATCTCAGCCAGCCCCTGACCATCGACGGCCATCCGCTGAGCGTATCGCGACTGGTCATCGCAGGCGGGTCCAGTCTGGGCGGGCTGACGGTCGGCGCTGTCGAACAACGCTACGATGTCAGCATCGTCATGATCCATTCCAGCGACGGCACGGACATGCATCCGCCGGATACCCGCCGGCTGAAGGCGGGCGATACCGTGGCGGTCTTTGGCGCGCCCGAATCCGCCAATCGGCTGGCCGGAGACAACGGCGGGCGGCCCTGAAACCCAAAAACGAAACCCCTCGCTATGCCTGGGCGTCCGCTTTTAGGTAGTCCTCAGGAAAGAGCCGATTCGACCCGGCTGGCGATTTCATCGCCGATTGACAGCGACGCGGTTGCGGCTGGAGACGGCGCGTTGCACACGTGCAACGAACGCGGCCCGGCCACAATGAGAAAGTCGTCGACCAGCCCGCCCGCCGGGGTCAACGCCTGGGCCCGCACGCCGGCGGGCGCCGGGGTGAGGTCGCTTGCCTGAATCTCCGGAATCAGGCGCTGCAAGGTCTTGACAAAGCGTTCTTTGCTGAACGAGCGCACGATCTCATCAAAGCCCATCCGCCAGTTCTTGGCGGCCAGCTTCTGAAAGCCCGGGAACGTGATCGCCTCCCAGGCATCCCGCACATTCACGTCCACCTTCCGATAGCCCTCGCGGCTGAGGGTGAAGACGGCATTCGGGCCGCAGTGAATGTCACCGTCGATCATCCGGGTGAAGTGCACGCCCAGAAACGGGAAATCCGGGTTGGGCACAGGGTAGATCAGGTTGCGGACCAGACCGCGCCTGGCCGGATTCAGATGAAAGTATTCGCCGCGGAACGGCACGATGCGCGCATCGAGTTTGGCGCCGGCTTGCAATGCCAAACGATCGGCATGCAGACCGCCGCAGGTGACCACGAAGCTGGCCTGAAATTCGCCGGCACTGGTCTCGAGCGTTACGACGCCGGAATGGGCGGATTGGCGAAGCAGGCGCGTGCCAAGCTTGAGATCGGCGCCCCGATCCTGGCACAGCTTGACAAGTTGAGCGGCCACACCGTGGTAATCGGCGATGCCAGTGGCAGGCACATGGATGGCCCGCAAACCTGCCACGTGCGGCTCGATCTCGCGCAACTCGCTTTGGTCGATCATCCGCACTTCGAGCTGGTTGTCCTGCCCGCGCTTGAACAGGTTGTCCAGAAGCGGAAGTTCGCGCTCTTCGGTGGCGACAATAACTTTGCCGCATACGTCATGGGCGATCCCGTATTCGCGGCAGAAAACCACCATTCGCTCGCGACCCTCGCGACCCAGTTTGGCCCGGAGCGTGCCTGGACGATAGTAGATGCCTGAGTGGAGCACCCCGCTGTTGTGACCGCTCTGATGCGAGGCCCAGGTCGCTTCCTTTTCCAGAAGTAGAAGGGTCTTGCCCGGAAATCGCTCCAGCAGCGCCCGGGCCGTGGCCAGGCCAACCAGCCCGCCTCCAATGACCGCAAAATCGTAGATTGCCATAAGTTCATAGTCCGCCCGCCCAAGCCTGTCGACCGGGCCGCGTGTCGCTAGACGGATACAGGCGTGACGGCTGCTACTCGGCCAGATCGTCCCGTGCGGCATCCAGAGCCTGCACGAGCGCGTCGATCTCGTCCTTGGTGTTCTGCTCAGTGCAGCAGATCAGCATGTGATCCTTGAGATGGGGGTAGTCCCGGCCCAGGTCGTAGCCGCCGATGACGTCAAAGTCATCCAGCAGCAGCACGTTTGTTTCGGCGACGGGGACCGGGCATTTCACCACGAACTCGTGGAAGAACGGGCGCCCGCCAAGAACCGAGTAACCGGTGAGCTTCGAGATCTGCCCGGCGGCGTAATGCGCTTTCTGATAACACAGATTGGCCACCTGCGTGAGGCCATTCTTGCCCATGACACTCAAATAAATCGCCGCGCATAGCGCCATCAGACCCTGATTGGTGCAGATGTTGCTGGTCGCCTTTTCGCGCCGGATATCCTGTTCGCGGGTCTTGAGGGTGAGCACATAGCCGCGCTTGCCCTCCTTGTCCACGGTTTCGCCAACGATTCGACCCGGGATGCGCCGCATGTACTCGCGCCTGGTGCAGAAGAAGCCCACATATGGACCGCCGTATCCGAGCGGAATGCCAAGCGGCTGCCCTTCGCCGGTAACGATGTCGGCGCCGTACTCGGCGGGGGTCTTGAACAAACCAAGCGCCGTGGGATTCACCGACATGACCAGCATCGCGCCCTTTGCGTGGCATTTTTCCGCCAGGCCCTCCACATCTTCGAGCTGTCCCAGGAAGTTGGGATTGGCCACGCACACGGCGGCGGTGTCCTCGTCGATCATCTCCGCCAGCGCCCGAATGTCCTTGAAGCCATTTGGGTCGACCTCATCGCCGACGATGGTGACCGCCTCGTTGAACTGGGTATAGGTGCGCAAGACCTCCCGATACATCGGGTGGACGCCGGCCGACACGATTGCCTTGCCGCGCCGGGTGGTATTGACCGCCATGGCCACCGCTTCGGCAAAGGCCGTCGCCCCATCATAGTGCGAGGCCGTGGCGATCTCCATGCCCGTCAGCTGGGCAACCATCGATTGAAATTCGAAAATCGCCTGCAGCGTTCCCTGGCTCACTTCAGGCTGATAGGGTGTGTAGGCGGTCAGGAACTCGCCCCGCAATATCAGGTGATTGACAAGGCTTGGGATGTGATGGTTGTAGGCGCCCGCGCCGAGGAAGCACGCGTAGTGGTTGATATCGGCATTGGCGTCGGCAAGGCTCTGCATCTCCCAGGCCACTTCCAACTCGGTCAGCGGCGCGGGGAGCTTGAGCTTTGGAAAACGATACTTCTCGGGAACCGCGTCGAACAGATCCTCGATGCGGGCGACGCCAATCGCTGCGAGCATGCGCTCGCGCTCCGCGTCCGTGTGCGGAATGTAGTTCATGGGAGATCAGTGCTCTTCGGTCTGCAGATGCTGTTCGTATGCGGCCGCGTCCATGAGCTTCTGGAAGTCATCAGGATTGTCCGGTCGAACCTTGATCATCCAGCCCGCCCCATACGGATCCTTGTTGATCGACTCAGGCGATGTCTCCAGCGCGGTATTCGTTTCGACGATCATTCCACTTATCGGAATGTAAACGTCCGAAGCGGCCTTGACCGACTCGACGACGCCGAAAACGTCACCGGCCTTGAATTTCGCGCCGACGCGCGGCACCTCGGCAAAGACCAGATCGCTCATCGCTTCCTGAGCGTGATCGCTGATGCCGCACACAATGAGGTTTCCGTCGATGCGCGCCCACTCGTGAGATTTCAAATAGCGGGCCTTGGGGTCAATTTGGCTGCTCATGGGAAGAATTGTACTCGCAGAAGCGGATTGAACGGACCGCAGACCGCCAGCCGCGACCGGAGCTAACAACTCCCAACAAAACCAGTATTCCGAGAAGATACACCCGGACCGGCTTACGCCGGTCCGGGTGTATCCTCTCGGATGACATTATTGTTTGCGTTTAGAGTCAGGCTTCATCCACCGCCGCCAACGCCTCGGCAATGATGTTGTCGCGGTGGATGCCGACATAGCGGTAGACCGACTCGCGATTGCCGCTCTGGCCATACACGTCGACCCCGAGCGGGTGCGCGCGCTGGCCGTACACCGAGCCGACCCACGCCAGCGAGTGGCTGGCAGCGTCGCAGACGGTAACGATGGGCGCGCTGCGTTGTCCCTCCGGAATGAGCGAGTCGAATAGATGCCGATCGGTGCGGCTGCCCTCGCGCCAGGTGTTGTATGCCCGGCGCGGGCTGACCAGATGGACGACGTTCGTATCCACGCCCTCCACCGCCAGCGCTTCCGCCGCCGCCAGGGCATCGGCGACAAGCACGCCCGTCGTGACGATGTGAACAAGCGGGCCCTCCCCGCGGGCCGGACGAATGGAATAGCCGCCGTTCAGGACGGCCGCGCGCAAACCTTCGCGCCCCAGGCGGGCCAGGGCCGGCTCGATCAGGCGTTGCTCGATCGGCCGGGTTGACAGGCGCAGGAAGGTGCTCCGACCCGCCTTACGGTCCAGGCACTGCCGCAGTCCCTCGAGCAGCGCCCACTCCAATTCAATCGCAAAACAGGGCTCCCAAAAATCAAGCAGCGGCATCTCCTGCCCCAGCGACGAGGTCATGGTGGCCTGGTGCGCGCCGCCTTCCGGCGAAAGCGTGACGCCGCTAGGGGTGCCGGCGAAGATGAAACGGGCGCCCGAGTAAGCGCCATACAAAATTGCGTCGAGGGCCCGTATGACAAACGGGTCGTAGACCGTCCCGATTGGAAAGAGCAATTGGCCGTTGTGCTCGCGCGACAGGCCGAGCATGCTGAGGGCCAGAAAGACGTTGGTCTCGGCGATGCCGAACTCGATGTGCCGGCCGCGCGGCCCGGGCTGCCAGCGCAGGGTTGTGTTGCGTCCGAGTTCGTAGTCGCGGCCGGGGTTGAGCGAGAACGCCCCCACCCGGTTGATCCACCCGCCCAGGTTGGTCGAACTGGCGACGTCACCGCTCACGGTGACAACCCGCTCGCCAACCTGGGGCAAATCGGCTAAACGAAGCAGGGCCCGCCCAAACGCCTCCTGAGTCGAAGAAAGCGCAGCGCTCGTCGCGTTCAATTCCGCCGGGATATCGGCGCCGGTAATGGTCACCGGCGGCAGGGCCGGAGGCGCACCGATACCAACCCGCGCAGCGGCAGCCGACAGGAGCGCATGTTCTTTCGACCCTGGCGGGAATCCCGCCCATGACGCGTCCTCCGAAATCCCGAGGCTCTCGCGAAAGGCCGCAAAACGCTCCGGGCTGAGCAGCGCGCCATGATTAAGGGGGTCCGCGGCCACTGGCAAGCCCCAGCCCTTGATGGTGTAGGCCAGAATGACGGTGGGCTGTGGGGGACTCGCCTCTGACTTTTCCAGCACCCGCATGAGTTCCGGCAGGTCATGCCCGCCAAGATTGGCGAGCAGACCGGGCAGCTCGCCATCCGAGACACCGGCGAGACAGGTATTCACCTCCGCGCCCCGGGGCAGATCAGCCAGCGCGGCGCGAATCACCCCGCCGTCGCTGCGAATGAGGCTCTGGTACTCTTCGTTATCCATCGCGTCGATGGCCTCGCGCAGGGCCCCGCCCCCGGGCCGGGCAAAGGCCGCCTGCAGCCTCGCGCCGTACTTCGCGTCGAAGACCCGCCAGCCGCAGGCCTGGAAGATGCGCTTGAGCCGGGCTGCCCGAATGTGGGGCACCACCCGATCCAAACTCTGGCGATTGAGATCGACGATCCACAAAGCGTTGTCCATCGCCATGGACTCGTCCAGAAGCATCTCCCAGACATTGCCCTCGTCGAGCTCGGCATCCCCGCTCATCGTGACAAAGCGCGAGGCCGTTGTCTCGCCAAAGTGGGCCTGAGCGTATTTCTGGGTCAACGCGGCAAACACGGGCGCCGCGCAGCCGAGGCCCATCGACCCGGTCGAGAAGTCGACCCCGGGCGGATCCTTGGTCCGGCTCGGATAGCTCTGCAGGCCGCCAAACTCGCGCAACCGTCGAAGCTCAGATTCGGGCAACCCGCCCATCAGATACATGAGCGACCAGAAGGCCGGTGAGGCGTGCGGCTTGGGGCAAACCCGATCGCCCTGGCGCAAAAACTTCAGGTAGAGCGCAGTCAGAATCGTCACCGACGACGCTGATGAGGCCTGATGACCGCCGACCTTCACCCCGTCCGTGTTTGGCCGCACGTGGTTGGCGTGGTGGATCATCAGGGTCGACAACCACAGAACACGACGCTGGATGGCGTCCAATGTCTCAAACTCGCTGTCGGATAATGGCAGATTCATTTAGGTGACTCCGAGAGATATTGTAAACTGTAAACCGAACCGCGAATGGGACATAACAAGTGCCATCGGAAAGCGTTGATGGGTCCCGGGAGGGCGTGCCGAGATTGGCCGCCTCAACGCGTGGTACTCGGCCGCAAAGGCTGGAAGCGATCCTAATGTCATCCGGCGAGATCACAATCCCCGCGCTCCGCGCGGGGATTGTGATCTCGCCACTTCTAGAGCGCCTCGATCGCAAAGCTGATGATGTAGCCGCCCGGGCCTCCGCCAGAGCGTTCTTCGTGCGCGCCGATGCCCCAGTTGTCGGCGGCGGCGTAGCGGCGCGAGACGATGCCGGCCTGTTGGTCGTTGTCAAATCCGGGCTGCCCCATGGACCGAACGCCGTTGTCCTCGTCGACGCCGTTGACAAAAACGCTCAAGGCGGCGTCTTCAGCGACTTCGACCACGTAGCGCTTGTTCAACCGGTATGACTTGCCATGCGCAACAGCCTTTGTGCCGCGCGCCGGCCAGCGGTCAGTCTCACCCGCGACGTCGAACTCGAGCCACAGCGCATCGTCGAAGTCATGCGACTCGTCATGCAGAATCGAGACTTTGCTGAAGGACACGGCGAACTGGCGGGTTTGCCTGGCCTTGGGCGCCACGGGGTTCTGCGGCAGACCGCGCGCGCCAGGGACAGACAGACCGGTCAAATCAGCGAGGTCCGGCGGCGGCAGACGGGGCGCAAAGTCCTGCACAAACCAGCCGCGCCAAAGCTCGTTGCCGGGCGACGTCTCATGAACGTGCGGATCGCCTTTTTCCGACACAAGCCGGACCGGCAGATCGGGCCAGTTCACGTCATAGATCAGGATTTCGATCCTCTCGGTGGCGGGATCGACCTCGTAGCCATACGCCACCACCTGATGGTTGTGGGCGAGCTCGGACACCTCGTCAGCGAAGATCAAACCAAGGGGAACAGGGATGCCATTGTCGATCGATCTGCGCAACTTAGGAAACTCATCCTCGCGCGTCCAGCGGGTCACCCCCCGCCTGAAAAAAGTCGGGCCGTCCGGGGTCAGCGACCACTCAAAGAACTTGAGCGCGCTGAACGTGGCAAACGATTCGAGCTGGCGTTTGTAGATGTAGCCAGCCAATGGATGCCCATCCGGAGGCACACCGCCAAAACCTGCAAACTCTGCCTCAGTGAAAGGCGGGACCGGCTGGTTCGCCCGAAAGAGGTCCAGCACGGTGTAGGCCATCCCGCCGCAGCGGCCGTACGTGGTGACCTTGTCGCCACCCGGCAGGGCCACAATGGTGTTGACAAAGCGATTGGCGAAGTGGAAGCCGTGTTCCTTCGGATCAAAGCGGGTCAAAATGGGGGGCATGTGTTAGTCTCGCTTTCCAATGTCGGCGGTCTTCAGTTCTGGCCGTTCAGCCGGACGACGGCCCGGCCGCGAATTCCGCCTTTGAGGATCGTGCTCGTAATCCGGGGCAGGTCTTCGAGCCCGATCTCAAAGCCGATCCGGTCAAGCGCCTTTGGTTTGAGGTCGTTGGACAGGCGCTCCCAGGTGGACTGGCGCAGCGGCATGGGGCATTTTTCGGAGTCCACCCC
>JBDSIP010000422.1:0-3033 GCA_039917915.1 Thermoflexales bacterium | reverse complement strand
CTTCGCGCGGGATGACGGGTGTGGAGGCATAGCCACGCGCCACACCTCGGCGTATCATCGTCCCCGAGGCAAATCCATCGCGATCCTGCGCAACCGAAACGTCCCCGATGCGCTGAAGAAGTCGCTGCTGGACCAGGCGTTCAGCGGGGAGCTGTGATTGGGGGGCAGTCCAGGGGCGATGCCCCTGGCTGGTATAGGGCGGGCCTTCGGCCCTCTCCGCGGTTGCTGCCCGGGCATACCCAGCGCCAACGGCGCGGCCTCATATCAGCCCAGGGCAACGCCCTGGGAGACGAGCCCCCGGCCGAGGTATGGGTCCCGCGCCTTCGCGCGGGATGACGGGCGTTGGGGGTGATGCCGCGCCTTCGCGCGGGATGACGGGTGTGGAGGCATAGCCACGCGCCACACCTCGGCGTATCATCGTCCCCGAGGCAAATCCATCGCGATCCTGCGCAACCGAAACGTCCCCAGCGCTGAAGAAGTCGCTGCTGGACCAGGCGTTCAGCGGGGAGCTGTGATCGGGGGCGGTCCAGGGGCAACGCCCTGGGAGACGAGCCCGCGGCCGTTCGCGGATGTTGCCCGGCCGAGGTATGGGTCCCGCGCCTTCGCGCGGGATGACGGGTGTTGGGGGTGATGCCGCGCCTTCGCGCGGGATGATGGGATCGGCGAAAAAGGCTTGACAGATAACTTGACTTATGCTTGACTCTCAATCGGGCTCTCTGTCATGGCGTATGTCCCCCAATTCACCATCACACCCTACCTGCTGGCCGAAGCCGAGCGGGTGGCGGCGCTGCGCGAGCGGATTCAAAGCGCGGCGGTGGACCTGGCCTGGATTCCCGCCCTGCAGAAGGACACCCGCACGCGCAACGGGCATGCCTCGACCGCGATCGAGGGGAATCCGCTGACCCTTGAACAGGTCCGCGCCCTCGAAGAAGGACGCGCGCTCTCAGGCTCGGACACGCGGCACCGGCGGGAAGTCCTCAACTACTTTGCCGGGCTGCGCTATGTGGAAAAGCACGCGGACCAAAAGACCCTCCGTCACGGGGACATCCTGGAGCTGCACCGGATTCTGGCCGGGGACGTGATGGACCAGGGCGAGGCCGGGAAATACCGCATGATCTCGGTTCGGGTCGGCGCATTTCAACCTCCTCCGCCGGACGCCGTGTCGGGGCTGATGTTCGAGCTGCTGGCGTGGTGGAACGCCGCCTCGGGTGAGCTCTCGCCCGTCCTCAGTTCGGCAATCCTGCATTACCGCTTCGAAGCCATTCATCCATTCGCCGATGGCAATGGCCGCACCGGCCGGGCGCTCGGCCTGTGGGAGCTGTATCGGCGCGGATTCGACACCCATCACATCTTCTCGGTCGACGAATATTACTGGGAGGATCGCCCGAAATACTACGCCGCTATCCAGGGCGCGCGCGAGGCCGGCGACGACCTGACAGGTTGGCTGGAATACTGCACGGCCGGACTGCGCACAACGCTCGATCGGGCCTGGCTGCGGATTCAAACCCTGCAGGTAACATCGGCTCAGAAACTGGTCTTGCGCCCGCGGCAGGAACAGCTTCTTCATCTGCTCCGCGATTATGGGAGCATGGCCCCCCGTGAGATCTGGAAGGCCCTGGACGTGTCCCGCCAGGGCGCGATGGATATCCTGCGGCCGCTGCTGGAGGCGGGGTTGGTCGACAAAGTCGGCGGAAACAAGACCGGGCGTTACGTCCTGCGCAAACCATGAACGAAGCCGAGACCCGAGCCGAGCACATTGACCCCGCCCTCGCGGCATCGGGCTGGGGGGTGCTCGAGGGCAGCCGCACCCGGCGCGAGTACGCAATCACCCTGGGCCGGCTCGAGGGCCACGGGCGGCGGGGCAAAGCGCTCAGCGCCGACTATGTCCTGATCTACCGCAACACCAAGCTGGCGGTGGTCGAGGCCAAGGCCTGGGACGAGCCGCTCACCGAGGGGGTCGGGCAGGCCAAGGATTACGCCGGCAAGATGGCCGTGCGCTTCGCGTATGCCACGAATGGCCAGGGCGTCTACGGCATCGACATGCAGACCGGGGTGGAAGGCGAGCGCGCCGGCTATCCAACGCCCGAAGAACTCTGGAAGCTGACCTTCAAGGAACAAGACGACTGGCGCGACCGCTTCGCAGCGATTCCGTTCAAGGACAAGGGCGGGTATTTCCAGGGCCGCTACTACCAGGACATCGCCGTGGATCGGGTGATGCAGGCCATCGCCGCGAACAAGCGGCGCATCCTGCTGACCCTGGCCACCGGGACCGGCAAGACCTTCATCGCCTTTCAGATCGCCTGGAAGCTGTTCCAGAGCCGTTGGAGTCTGAGCGGCCAGCCCGAGCGCCGCCCGCGCATCCTGTTTCTGGCCGATCGGAACATCCTGGCCGATCAGGCCTATAACGCGTTCTCGGCCTTCCCCGAGGACGCGCTGGTCCGGATCGCGCCGGACGACATCAAGAAGAAGGGCCGGGTGCCCAAGAACGGCAACCTGTTCTTCACCATCTTCCAGACCTTTATGAGCGGCCCGCCGAAGGACGGCCCGCCGCCCCAGGGCGGCGCGCCCTCGCCCTATTTCGGCGACTACCCGCCCGACTTCTTCGACTTCATCGTCATCGACGAGTGCCATCGGGGTGGGGCCAACGACGAGAGCACCTGGCGGGCGATTCTGGATTACTTTGCGCCCGCCGTCCAGCTCGGCCTGACCGCCACGCCCAAACGCGCGGACAACGTCGACACCTATGCCTACTTCGGCGAGCCGGTGTTCATCTACTCGCTCAAGGATGGGATCAACGATGGCTTCCTGACCCCGTTCCGGGTCAAGCAGATTTCGACCACGCTGGACGAATATGTCTACACCTCGGACGACAAGCTGATCGAAGGCGAGATCGAGGAAGGGAAGATGTACACCGAGACCGATTTCAACAAGGTCATCGAGATCCGCGAGCGCGAGCGGAAGCGGGTCGAGATCTTCATGGGCCAGATCGACCAGCGGGACAAGACCCTCGTCTTCTGCGCCAATCAAGAGCAT
>JBDSIP010000421.1:0-4441 GCA_039917915.1 Thermoflexales bacterium | reverse complement strand
GTGAGCGTGACACCCTGGGCAAGAAGCCTGCGCGAAACCGCCTGGGCGAACTGGTTGCTCGGGATGGTGAAAGCAAACGCCTGAGCGATGTACTCCGAGGCCAGCCAGTCGTAGTGCCGATCGTAGTTGTAGACGCCCGTCGCGCGTTCGGGCGGCAGGCCGGCCGCAAAGCGCATGCTCACGGCGTAGTTACTGGAAGGTGGCGCATTCCGATTGCCCCACACGGTCAATCCGGCCATGACCACGAGTGGCAGCAGGACGAGCCACCAGCGACGAAGCAAAATGCGGAAGTATTCAGATAAGATGCCCATCGGGTGCGCCCATTTTACGCGCGGCTAGAGCAGCTCGGTCCGTCCCTCCGCTTTCAGCCTCTCGACGATTTCACGGACTTCATGCACGCGATCGACTGGCGCGATGAGCAGGGCATCCGGGGTGTCCACGATGATCAGGTTATTCACCCCGATCGTGACAATGAGGCGGCTGTTGTCCGAGCGCACCAGGGAGTTCTCCGTGTCACGGCCGAGGTGATCGCCGACGACGACGTTGCCATTGTCATCAGCGGACAGCACCTCGAGCAACGTCGCCCAGTTGCCGATATCGCTCCATTGAATATCAACGGGGATGACGGCAATTTTCTGGGCGCCCTCCATGATCGCGAAGTCAATGGACTTGCGGGGCGCAGCCGCCCAGGCCATCGCCAGCGCGGCCGAATAGCCGGGTGTGCCAAAAGCGTTGACCGCGACTTGAATAGCAGCGGCCATCGGTCCCTGCTGACGCGCGAATTCGGCCCAGCCCACATCGCCCCGCAGAATGAACATGCCCGCATTCCACGAGTGCGCGCCGCCCGCGACATATGCCCGGGCGATATCGATGGAGGGTTTCTCGGCGAAGCGGTTGGCCACATACCCGCGCAGGCCGTCCGCGCGCGGCGCAAGACCCGGCAGCTCGGCGCCGCGCTCGATGTAGCCAAAGCCCGTCGACGGCGATGTGGGGGTGATGCCCAGGGTGACGATATAGCCGCGCTGGGCGACTTCGTGGGCCAGCGCGAGCGTGCGCAGAAATCCAGCCACATTGCCGATATGGTGATCGGCCGAAAGGATGGCAATCGTGGCGTCGGGATCGATCCGCAGAATCCGGGCGATGCCCAACGCCGCAGCCGGTCCGCTTTCCTTGGCGCTGGGTTCAATAACGAAATTCTGCCCGGGCAAGCCCGGGAGCTGCAACTCGAAAATCTCGGCCATCTGAGCATTCGTGACCACATGCACCCGCTCAATCGGAATAATGGGAGCAAGGCGCTCGACCGTGACCTGGAACATGGTCCGGTCACCCAGCAGGGCCAGGGCCTGCTTGGGCATCAACTTTCGGCTGAGGGGCCACAACCGGGTGCCACTCCCGCCGGCCATGATGAGGGCATGAAACATAATCTCTCCTAGGAAGCGCGGGTGTATTGCGCGCCATCGGCCAAACGGGCCAATCCCTTTAATTCAAGCATTGCCAGCGCGCCGGCGACGACCGAGGCGGCCAGGTTGGTCCGCCGGACCACATCGTCCATCGAAATCGGGTCGCGGCTCAAGGCCTCAAGCACTCGCCGTTCCGAGGCATCGTCAGGCAATGCAAGCTGGGCCTCTGTTCGTTTGACCACCATCTCCAGATTCAGTTCCTCGAGGATGTCGGTCGCGCAGGTGACAAGCTTGGCGCCGTCCTGAATCAGCTTGTTGGTTCCCCGGCTGGTCCGGCTGAAGATTCCGCCAGGCACCGCAAAGACATCCCGCCCCTGCTCCGCGGCGTAGGTTGTGGTGATAAGCGCGCCGCTCTTCTCGTCCGCCTCGACCACCACAACGCCCAGGCTCAACCCACTGATGATGCGATTGCGGGGCGGGAAGTTCATCGCGTCGGGCTGCGTGCCAAGCGGGTACTCGCTGATCACCGCGCCGTTCTCGGCGATCTGCTGGGCAAGCCGGCGATGCTCAGGGGGATAGATCACGTCGACCCCGGAACCGAGCACGGCCACGGTCCGCCCGCCAGCCTTGAGCGCGGCTTGATGGGCGGCCCCATCGACCCCGCGGGCGAGCCCGCTCACGATGGTCAGACGGTTCGCGGCGAGGTCGCGGGCGAGGGACTCGGCCACTTCGCGGCCATAGGCCGAAACATTCCGGGTGCCCACTATGCCGATGCCCCAACGATCGGCCTCGGTCAGCGCGCCGCGGATGAAAAGGATGGCCGGGGCCTCTGGGATTTCGCGGAGCAGCCCGGGATAGGCCGGGTCATCCCAGGCGAGCGCGGTCACGCCGCTCTTTCCCAGCGCCTCCAATTCGGCATCGGGGTTGATCTCGCGGTGGGCGGCGGACACTGCCGCGGTTGTCCGGGAATCAAGCCCGGCGGCCATCAGGTCGTATTCGCCGGCATTCCAGGCCAGCCCCAGGTCGCCAAAACGCGATGCCAGCAGCCGCAGCCTGGCGGGGCCAATTCCTTTGACTTTCGCAAAGGCGAGCAGATGCTTGAGTGAGACGCTCACAACCCCTCGGGGATGACGACGCGCAGCAGGCCCTCCTCCATGTCGATGGCCTTGACCACGCTCTCGATGGCCGGAAGCAGGCGCTCGCCGGCCGGGCCTTGCACAACGTAAACATCATTCGCGCCAGTGGCCAGCACCTCAACGAGCTCGCCGACCGCATTACCGTCCATGTCAACGACCTTCAGGCCGATCAAATCATGGGCGTAGTACTCACCGTGGTCAAGCTCAGGCAGGTCTTCGCCGAAAACATGGATGCGCGCGCCGCGGAGGGCCTCGGCATCATTCCGGGTGGGCACGCCGTCGAGGACAAGCAGCGCGGCGCCCTGGTGCATCCGGCACTGCCGGAGCGCGGCTGGGAAACCGGCCACGTCGCCAATCCGGGTCGTGACGCGCGGATCGGCCCCACCAGGTTGGACAAACACGCGGGTGACCTCCTCGAGCGCTTCGAGCAGGTCCGGCGGGCCATCAACCTTGACTTCGCCCCGAATGCCGTGGGCGCGGGTGACCCGCCCAACTTCAACCAGCGCAGGCGCGTCGGGCATCAGACAATTTCGAGATTGGCCCGCCGCTCGCCGGTTTTCTCGCCTGCGATCCGCACCAGCACGCGCATGGCGTTGGCAACCTTGCCCTCACGGCCAATTATGCGGCCCGTTTCGCCTTCGCCGACCCGCAGTTCATACACCGTCTGCCGGCCATCGCGTATCTCCGCGACGGCGACGGCATCACGATCATCGACCAGGCCGCGGGCCATAAATTCGATGAGCTCTTTCATTCCGCCTTCTTGGGCTTGGGCTTGGTCACCCTCCCGATACGGGTCTTCGGGCTGGGAACCGGCGTCGCGGCGTAGGCGGCCGTCGCTTCGCCAACCAGGGTTTCGGCTGTCTCGCCCTTCATCAGGCGGGTGTAGCGGTCCATGGTCCCGGTCTTGCGGAAGAGCTGCTGGACCGAGTCGCTGGCCTGGGCCCCGACTTTCATCCAATACAGGGCGCGATCTTCCTGGACGACAACGGTCTCAGGCTGGGTGCGCGGGTTGTATTGCCCGATGATCTCGATGAAGGCGCCGTCGCGGGGGGATTCCTTGTCGGCGACAACGATGCGATAGATCGGCTGTTTTTTGGCGCCCATGCGGCGCAATCGAATACGAACCATAGTTGATGTTCTCCTGTGCGTATGTCGCAACCCTTGCGGGCTACGGTTTTCTCATCATGTTGCGCAGACGGGGATTCCCTTGAATCTGTTTCATCATCGTCTGCGCCTGCTTGAACTGCCGAAGCAGATCATTTACGTGCTGGACTTCGGTGCCGCTGCCGCGCGCCACGCGGCGCTTGCGCGAAGCATTGAGCAGATTGGGATCGCGGCGCTCCTTGCGCGTCATTGAGTAGATGATGGCCTCGGTCCGCTTCATCTGCCCTTCGGTCATTTCGGGCGACACATCCTTGCTGATCTGGCTGTAGCCCGGGATCATCTTAAGCAGATCGCCGAGCGGTCCCATTTTCTTGATCTGCTGGATCTGGCCCAGAAAATCCTCAAGGTCAAAGCGCGAGCTCAGCATGCGCTCGGCTGTCCTGGTCGCTTCCTTTTCGTCGAACTCGACCTGGGCCTTCTCGATCAGGGTCATGACATCGCCCATCCCAAGGATGCGCGACGCGAGCCGATCCGGGTGGAATGGTTCGAAGGCGTCGGGTTTCTCGCCCACGCCCATGAACTTGATCGGGACGCCGGTGACCGCCCGCATGGAGATCGCGGCGCCGCCGCGGGCATCCCCATCGACCTTGGTAAGAATCAGGCCCGTCAACCCCACTCGTTTGTTAAAGGCGTCGGCGATATTGACCGCTTCCTGACCGGTCATGGCATCGGCCACAAGCAGGGTCTCGCACGGTTTGGTCAAGCGCCGAATCTCATCGATCTCAGCCATCATCCGATCGT